>NZ_JAUBRI010000023.1:0-91100 GCF_036701795.1 Microcoleus sp. N9_A1 | reverse complement strand
CCTTCCTTCCTTCCTTCCTTCCTTCCTTCCTTCCTTCCTTCCTTCCTTCCTTCCTTCCTTCCTTCCTTCCTTCCTTCTTCCTTCTGTCAACTGTCAAATTCAACTATCAAATGTCAACTGTCAACTATCAAATGTCAACTATCAAATGTCAACTGTCAACTGTCAAATGTCAACTCTTCAACAAGCCAGCTTAGCTTCAAAAGCCAAAGAATTAAGAGGAAACTCCCCCAAAACTTCCTCTAAAATAGGAGATGTGAAGTTACAAGGTTGAGGCTTTCCTAAATGATAACCTTGAGCGTAATCTACCCCAAGTTCATTTAGTTTATCCATAATTTTTTGATTTTCAACATACTCGGCAATAGTTTTAATTCCCATGACGTGAGCGATTTTTGTAATAGCTTCCACCATTGCGATATCAATAGGATTATCGACAATATGCTTAATAAAATTGCCGTCTATTTTGAGATAATCAACCGGCAAGCTTTTCAGGTAAGCAAAGGAAGACATCCCGCTGCCGAAGTCGTCCAAGGCAAACTGGCAGCCTAGTTCTTTGAGTTGCCAAATCAAGCTGGCTGCCTTGCTGAGATTACCGATCGCCACGGTTTCGGTAATTTCAAAACAAATTATTTGCGGCGGTATTTGATGGATGGAAAACTGTTCCTGAATAAACTCGATAAACTTTTCTTCGTTGAGGCTGTCCCCAGAAAGGTTGATTGAATAAAGGTTGGGATATTTGCCAAATGAGGATTGCGGATTAGACAAAAGAGAGCAAGCAGGGAAGGTAACTATTTTATCGCTGTCTACCCCAGGGTTTTGGACGAATAAATTTGCCGTGAAAATTTTAGATAGATTGCGAAATAAAGTACGAATTACCCAGCAGTCGATCGCGTGCATCAAGTTGTAGCGTTCTGCAGCCGGAATAAACGCCATCGGCGACACCAACTCACCAGTTTCAAGCTGGAGGCGCAGGAGGATTTCGCAGTGGGTTCCGGTGGTTGGAGAGTTGAGCAAAGGTACGATCGGCTGAGAGTACAAGCAAAAGCGATTCTCTTCTAAAGCTTGATGAATTTGCACCACCCACTCGGTTTCGCCATGCTGTTTGATTAATTCTTGATCGCCGGCTTGATAAACCTGTACCCGGTTGCGACCTTTATTTTTAGCAGCGTAGCAAGCCATATCGGCCGCGCTTAAAATCGTAGATGTCGAGGCTGCTTTGGGATGGATTGCTACCAAACCAATACTGACGCCGATCGAAAAAGTTTTTTCCTGCCACGCAAAGCGGAATCCCTGAATGCTTCGCAGCAGCGTTTCAGCCACATTCAATCCTCGTTCGACGGGACAATGGTACAGGAGTACGGCAAATTCATCGCCACCCAAACGCGCCAAAATATCGGTTTTGCGGATATTGCTTTTAAATAGCTGGCTGACTTGGCGCAGCAGTTCGTCCCCTGCAGCATGACCGCAGGTGTCGTTAACTATTTTGAACCGATCGAGATCCAGGTAAAGCATCACGTGTTCTTGCCCGTAACCTTGAGCGCCGTGTAGGGCGTGCTCTAGCTGGTATTCAAATTCCCGGCGGTTGACTAATTGCGTCAGGGGGTCATGAGTTGCCTGCCAGGTGAGTTGCCGCGCTTGAGTTCGCACTTGCGTGACATCTCGGAACACAACGACGGCCCCGACAATTTCGCCGCTGCTAGCGTGGATGGGGGCGACGCAGTGGTCGATCGCAAATTCAGTGTTGTTGTGGGCAATCAGCAAATTGTTGCGCCCTTGGTCAACAATCCGACCTTCGCACAAAGCGATTTCGGCGATATTTTCGATCGGCAGCCTGGTAGTTTCGTCAACTATTCTCAGCACGCTGGCGAGGGGCAAACCTTTAGCTTCCAATGTAGACCAACCCGTGAGTGTTTCGGCAACTGGATTCAGGGTGGAAATGCAGCCGTAGGCGTCAGTAGTGATGACGCCATCGCCGATCGATTGTAGAGTAACCTGAGCGAGTTCTTTTTCTTCAAAAAATGCTTGTTCCATGCGCTTGCGATCGGTAATATCTCGCTGCACCGACACCCAGTGGGTAACGTTCCCGGAGTTGTCGGCAATGGGTACGCTGTTGAGTTCCACCCAATAAGTTGAACCGTCTTTGCGGTAGTTAATCAATTCTAGGCGTAGGGGTTCTCGGCGAGAGAAAGTACGGCGAATTTTAGCGACTTGGGTTGGGTCGCTTTCTGGGCCACGCAAGCAACTGGGGGTTTGTCCAATGATTTCTTCGGGTAGGTAGCCCGTCATTTGGGTAAAAGCTTCGTTGGCATAGATAATGGTGGGGTCGGAGATATCGCTGTCTCCGGCATCCATAATCACGATTGCATCGTTAGCGTTCACTACAGCAGATTCTAAAAGGTGGAGTCTGGCCTCGGCCCTAACGCGGGTAGCAATTTCGCTTTCTAGTCTGGCGTTAGTCAAGCTGAGGGATGCAATCGCTTTTTCCAATTCCCTGGTTCTTTCTGCCACTGCATCGTGCAGAACATTGATCGCCCCGGACATTTCCATCGGGTCAAGTACGCGAAGTATGTTGGTTTGAGTAACTATTCCTAGGAGTTCTCCCTGTTCCCCCGTTACTACTAACCTGCGGACTAAACGCTGGTGCATTTCCTGATGAGCTACCCACAGCGAGTCTTCTTGCTTGAGGCTAAATAAGGGGGTACTCATCACAGTTTGGGCGATCGTCTGCGACAAATCTATATCTAAAGCTTGAAATTCGACAATATCCCGTTCTGTGACTATACCTACTGGAATGGGGAACGGTAAATCCATCGATAATTCTGTTGATTCGGTAATTACTACGCAGCTAACGCGGTGCTCGGCCATCAACTCAGCTAAACTCCTAACTGACGCTGAGCGAGGTGCTTGAATGACTTGTGCCGTCATTACTTCTTTCACGCGCCGCATTTTTAAGATATTTGCCGGTTTCAGCATGGCTTGGCGAATGCTTTCCGGCGTAATTACTCCTAAGAGTTGACCTTGACTATCCAATATTGGCAAATGCTTAATTCTTCGTTGCCCCAGCAGAATTAGGGCGCTGAAAATGTCTTGAGTCTCGGATTTTGTCAGAGTTGCTGCAGGCTGCCTCATCACTTCTGCGATGGTGACACCTTTTAAGTTTTTGCCCGAGGCAATCAAATCGACAAGATCCCTTTCTGTGAAAATTCCTTGCAATTGAGAATGTGAACCAGAGTGCGACGATAATTTTTCTAGGGATTTTTCCACGACAAAGACGCAGATACCTGTCGCGTCTCTGAATGCACTTGAGGTGGGGGAATTTGCGATGTCTGTTAGTGGCTGATAGATATCGGTTGGTGCAATGGCTGCGTTTAGAGAGCAACTTCCGCGCCGTTGGCCCATCAGGGTAATTACTTCTGCTAGTGGGGTATCGGGCGCAACTGTCAAGGGGTAGCGGTCTATTACTTGAGCTAATGTTGGCAGATACTTGGAGGAATCGTTTTTGAGCATATTTAATTGAGTTGTGCGATCGCGTGGACTCTGCGACATTCCAAAAAAGTGCTGATTTCCAAGCACTAGGTGGATTTTTACGGCGCTGCTGAGACCTAATTAAAATTTATTGTTAAAAATGCAGCCGAGCTTGGACTGGGGATCAAGCCAGTGACTGCTTTTTCTCTACCTATAAAGTTATAAGCTTATCTTTATCTTAAATTAATTTTTCAGTCTCGTGACACTTTTATTAAAAACAAAGTATTTTATGTGAACTTTTTGCGATAGGATTATCACTAAAATCATCCCTCGTATTGCGAATCATATCCATCTTCAGAAAGACACATCGCTTGGCTATATTAGCTAACCTAGAAAAGGTTACTACAAAAGTGCACTGTATTAAGTTCGGCAGTGTTAAGTTTTGCGAAATTATGTTTTGCGAGCTGGTCAAGACCATCTATGCGTTTTTGAGGGGAATCGATATCACAGCCAAGCTGTGAAATAGATCGCAACTTGCGAAAACAACCGTGGTAAGATTGTAGATATCAACACAAGAAGTTAAATACAGAGTCTGGTGAGGAAAAAGGATTATGAAACGCAATCTATTAGCCGCTACTTTTTTAATTACTCCCCTACTGTTGGCTGGCCCGGCCCGCGCTGAAAATCCCGTTCAGGTCAAACAGTTATTGTCAACGGGGCAATGTTTTCAGTGCGACTTGTCAGGAGCAGATTTAACTGGAGCACATTTAATTGGTGCTGATTTGAGAGAAGCAAATTTACGAGGAGCAAACCTATCTCAGGCAAACCTCGAAGGTGCTGACTTGACGGGTGCTAACTTGACGGGTGCTAACTTAACCAAAGTTTTCCTGACTAATGCCAGTTTAAATGACGCAGACCTCGATCGAGCCAATCTGACCGCAGCCATCATCAACACCGCCGACGTATCCGGTGCATCAATGGAAGATATGACCATCACAGATGCCAAAATCTACAATACCCAAATCGGCGTCGGCGGCAGCTACGACCAGTAAACTCATTAAAAGAATGGAAAACACTAATTTTGAGGTTAAAAACCCGGTTTCTCTCCAGAAACCGGGTTTTTAGTCTTTTTGTAGACTGCCCCGAAGCCTCACATTTTATGTCGTATTTCAAGCGAAAAATGTGACGCACCCTACCACTAAAAACCCAAATCAACCGCTATTCGGTGCGCGCAAGCAAACCCAGAAAACGCCACCGCATTTAAACCCTGTCCGGGAAAGGTACTGTCGCCCACACAATACAAACCAGGCATAGAAGTTCGATTAAACGGCATTCCCAACAAACCCATTAACTTTTGTCGCGGAATCGGCCCGTAAGTTCCGTCTTCGCGCCCCAAAAAGCGGCGGTGAGAACGCGCTGTCCCCACTTCCATATAATCCAAACCGGCATCTAAACCGGGAAAAATCTTTTCTAATCTTTCAATGATTCTCCCTGCGGCCTCTTCCTTTTTATCCTCGTATTCCTGCTGCGAAAGTCCTTCCCACTCTTCCATCCAACTCGAAGTAAAAGCGTGAACGATGTGATATCCTGCGGGAGCTAAATCCGGGTCGAGCACGGTCGGAATTGACACCAAAACAGTTCCCTCCGGCGCTTCCATTTTGTCCCACTCTTCTAACAAAATGTGGTGGCAGGCGCTACCAGCAGGGATTACGCTTGCTTCCACTCCCAAATGCAAACTCAAGAAACTGGGGGCTTTTTGATAGCGTTGCTGCCATTTCTTCTCGCTAGCTGGCATCTCTTCTGCGGGCAGCAATTTCTCGAAAGTATCCCACCGCGTAGCGTTAGAAACTATTCGCTTGGCGCGGTAAACTTCGCCGGTTGCCAGTTCGACTCCGACAGCGCGGCCGTTTTCTGTGATAATTTTTTTTGCTTTAGCTTTGTATTGAATTTTCCCGCCGCATTTTTCTAATCCTTCGACCAATTTTTGGGCAATTTGACCGACTCCGCCTTTGGGATAATTTATGCCGCCGTAATGTCTGTCGGAAAATACCATTCCGGCGTTAATCATCGGTGTTAAGTCTGCGGGTACTACAGACCAGTAGTAGCATTCCATGTCGATAAATTTCAGTAAAGTCGGGTCTTTTATGTAGCGCCGCGCAATGTCGCCAGTATTTTGAGGCAAATATTTTACTAATCCCAAACAGGCTAAAGGATTTTGAAAGAAGACTCGCACCAGATATCCGGGTTCTTCTAGGGATAGCAATTCCATGCCGTTGAGGCAGTTGAAGACGTTCCAGCATTCGCCGTAAAATTTCTGGATTCCTTGGCGTTCGTGGGGGAACCTGTCGGTTAATTCTTGCAAGTATTTCTCATAAGGCTGGGGTACTTCCAAATCCAAGCCGTCGGGTAGGTGATAGTGAAGCTGTACGGGGTCGGGAATTGTTTCTAGGGTGACGTTGACTGCTTTGAGGGCGCGGGTGAGGAGATTGGTGGTGCCGCGCTGTCCGAATCCAAATATCATGGAGGCTCCGACATCAAATCTGTAGCCTTCTCGATCGAAATATCCAGCACTACCGCCGGGAATTGTGTAGCTTTCGAGCACCAAAACTTTGGCTTTCTTGGCTGCTAGCTGGGTGGCTGTCACGAGTCCGCCAATGCCGGAACCGATGACTATCACATCAAATTCTTGCTCTGTAGGGCCGGAGTTGGGAGAGAATAACTGGGATTGAGTAGGAGCTGACATTGGGTTAAAAATCTTAATATTGAGATAATTTTACAGTCGATCGCTCCAGAAGGAAGAAGTTCGGCAACGGATTATGTAACGGATTTCATTCAGTTGACAGTTGACAGTTGACAGTTGACAGATGAGTGCGACCTCTACCTAAAAGGAAGGGGATTGGAGTAATGAATAGTTTTCTTTTAATTTCTCGCCTTTAAGGGTTCCGGCTTTAAACCAATTGTTTCTGGTAAGGAAGACCGAAGTTAGGCAACCGATAATGCCCGATGCCCGATGCCCGATGCCCGATGCCCGATGCCCGATGCCCGATGCTTCAAAAAGAAATGCTTAAAAAAAAATGCGAGAGCAGTCTACCATTGCCGACTGCCCTCGTCTGCCGATCCTTTGAGAGGAGAACACTAAAATGAATATAGCCTTGTTGCCAACTAATGTCAATACTATTGGTAAAGAATTTCAATAAGCTGGTCTTGAGGTTGGCAAACCAAGGTAGTGATACCATTTGGGATTTGAGATTTTAGATGAAAAAATTGAAGATTGTGATAAGTTGCACAGAGCGATCGATCGCCCGTTCATGAATTCCGCCCCTACGGGGGCTACAACGAAAACGATCGCTCTGTGCATAAAATCCCTGAAACCTAGCAATCTCGGCAATTTCCTCATGTCCCTGCAACTGCGCGTTTACGTTCCTCCACATCCGTTAATTAAACACTGGCTGGCTGTCGCCCGCGACGCGGCCACCCCATCGGTACTTTTTCGTTCTGCGATGACAGAATTGGGAAGGTGGCTGGCCTACGAGGCAATTCGAGAGTGGCTCCCGACTGTGGAGACAACGGTGCAGACGCCTTTGGCACAATGTCCGGCGACGTTTATTAACCCGGAAGCTCCGTTAGTTGTGGTACCGATTTTGCGGGCGGGTTTGTCGCTGCTGGAAGGAATTCAGACGGTGGTGCCGCTGGCTTCGGTTTACCATCTGGGGATGGTCAGGAATGAGGAGACGCTGCAACCGAGTTGTTATCTGAATAAATTGCCGGCGCAGTTTAACCCGGAAACGCGGGTGATAATTAGCGAGCCGATGCTGGCGACTGGTGGCACGATTGTGGCGACAATGCAGGAATTGACTTCGCGGGGAATTGATCCGAGCTTGATTCGGATTATTTCTGTTGTGGTTGCTCCTCCAGCTTTGAAGATGCTGAGTGCAGAGTACCCTAGTTTGATTATTTACACGGCGACGATCGACGAAATAGTCAATGAACAGGGTTTTATTGTACCTGGTTTGGGTGATGCGGGCGATCGAACTTACGGCACATGAACCAGTTTTGTTCATTCAGTTGACTGTTGACTGTTGACTGTTGACTGTTGACTGGTTGCTTAGAGAAGGGTTGACAGCACTTGACAAAAGAAGGAAGAGGATTGGAGTAATGAATAGTCTGATTTTAATTTCTCCCTACAAGGGTTCCGGCTTTAAACCAATTCTTGTTGGTAAAAGCAGGCACAGAGAAAGTTAGAATCAAAAGTACAAGTCAAAAATAAATAGCGTTTAGCACTCATTGCCCGTGAAACTTGATTCTGTTCCGCCAAGCTTGTCTGCTTCTGACTCAGTAAACCTCAATTATGATTTGCCACAACAGGTACAACTACAAATAAAAGAGGTTACTGAGATTTGTGCTGCTTTAACCCCGGAGCCCGCTGAACTCTCAGTGACTGTAAATCCCGGTATTTGTCAGGAACAAAAGAAACTGAAGTCGAAGCAGTGGGCAATTTTTGCTTCGACTTTTGCAACTATTTTTTTAGCTGAAATTGGAGACAAAACTCAGCTCGCGATTTTGCTGATGACGGCTGAATCTCGAAATCCTTGGATCGTTTTTGCGGGTGCGGGTTCGGCTTTGATAGCAACCAGTTTGCTGGGGGTGTTGCTGGGAAGGTGGCTGGCTAGTCGGATTGCTCCGAGAACTTTGGAGAGAGCTGCAGGAGTGATTTTGCTGGCGATTTCGGCGGTTCTGCTGTGGGAAGTGCTTGGTTAATTGTCTGCCTTGTCGGTAGGTCCTAGATTTCTACAATAGCTAACTAAGAACTAAAAAAACATGGACTGGCAACTTTTGGGACTAAGTTTTATTACAGTTTTTTTGTCAGAATTGGGAGACAAAAGTCAATTAGCTGCGATCGCCCTGGGCAGTAGTTGTAACTCGCCGCGGGCTGTATTTTTCGGTACGGCGTCGGCGCTGCTGCTGGCGAGTTTAATCGGTGTGGGCATTGGCTTCAGCACGGCTGAGGTGTTGCCGGAACGACTGGTAAAGGGACTCGCGGCGATCGGATTTGCGGTAATGGGCTTGCGGTTGCTGTGGCCAAAATCTGATGAGGCGGAAGCTTCCGAGTAGGATTGACTGCAATATATCAAGATGGCTAAAATTTCCAAAAATTAACGGCGGGTGTGAATTCACGCCCGCCGCTAATTTTTGAGTTTTTTATCAACTCAACCTCTGAACATTGTGTCGGTTAAACTTGGTTTTGGTAGCACCAGCCCACCAAGGTAGCGCCGAGGGTCAACTTCACAGCTTCCAAGACAAAATATCCTTGGTGGAGTAAATTCATCCCGGCGGGGACTTCTGCTGCTGAATCGAACAGATTTAGCTGCATTCCCAAGGCGCTCATTTGAGGTGTGAGACTGTAGGTGTCAATCAGGGCGATCGCCAGAAGTACCAATGATAATATGATTGCTGTGCGACTGCGCTTGCCGAAGTCACCGAATAAATTGCTCAAAACCATCAAACCCGTTACTACCACGCCCGAACAGATCAACTCAAGGCGGTTGAATCCCCAGAACATCATATTTCCGGCTGTTGCAAACTCAGGAGATGTCATCATTCCCGATACAAACAGGCTGGGCATAATTACTAAATCCATAATCAGGCTAGCGCTGAGCCAGAAAATTAGGGCTACCATGACAATTGCTTGCCAGCGCGGTTTGATTGATTCCACTCTTGATGTTGTAATAGCTGTCATAAAAATATTAGACCCTCTAAAATTTTTTTCTGCCTTTCCTAGAGCTTAACTAATTTTTTCCTAAAATCGTGTTAAGTATTTTTAAATGAATGGTAACTTTTTTAACTGACTTAGAAGAATTGTTAAGCTGGCGGGAAAATGTTCGATCGCGCGATCGAACATTTGTAATTTTAGGCGCAACCGCAGCGGATTGTTTTATAGATAATTAACGGCTAAAAGCTGACGCACGCTACTAATTTAGTCGGTTTTGACACTCCTGGGCCTCAAGGCGTGAGGATTCTTAGTTCAGCGCGAGGACTTAAATCAAGAACATTACTGCACCCGATCCAGAGATCCAATCTCCCTAAGCGTTTACTGCATCTAGTACAGAGGTTCCGACGTGCCCCGTCGTACCTATCCCGCGATTCAGGATATTAATTGCGGCATTACGATCCCTATCCATCTCGCATCCACACTGACAAACATGGGTTCGAGTGGATAGAGATTTTTTAACGACTTCCCCGCAATTACTGCATTCTTGACTGGTGTAAGCAGGATTTACCGCAATAGTTATCCGACCAAACACTTTTCCAAAATATTCTAAGAACACTCTGAACTGATACCAAGAAGCATCGCTTATTGATTTTGCTAGGCAGTGATTTTTAACCAGGTTAGACACTCTCAAATCTTCGTAAACTACTACATCGTTTGATGTGATGGGAGCACCTTGCAAGCTTAATTGCATGGTCTTTACGCTGTCTACTTATTTTGAGATGTCGCTTACCTAAAATCACTCTAGCTTTGCGGCGATTTGACCCACCCTTGACTTTCCGACTTACAAGACGCGCAGCACGTTTTATTCGTGCTTCGCGTCTACGCAGAAATCTAGGGTTAGGAACCATGAAGCCATTTGAATCAGTGTAAAACTCTTTCAAACCGACATCTAGTCCAATCGTTTTGCCTGTCATGGGAGCGGTTTATACTCGTTCTACAGAGATGCAAAACTGGACGTAATATCCATCTGCTCGTTTTACCAACCGCACCCGCTTAATTTTGTCTGGTTGATAAAAATTTAAGTCGCGAGTACCTTTTAACTTCAGTCTGCCAATTCCACACTTATCGGTAAAGGTGATTGATTTCCTATCTTCCGAGAGCTTCCAAGAATTAGTTTTGTACTCAACATAACGACAATTTTTCTGGAATTTAGGAAACCCAACTCTTTTACCTTTAATGCCTTTTTTAACATGATCGAAGAATCGAGAAATACTAGCCCATGCTCTTTCTGCACTAGCCTGCCTGGCCATCGCACCTAACTTATTTGCAAATTCAAATTCTTTTGCCCAAATCGCACAATACTTAGAAAGATCGAACCAAGATTTAGCGCCACCATCCATCCACAGTCGGATCGATTTGTTGCGAATGAATTGACAAATTCTAATCGCTTCATCGACTGCCTGGAATTGATCTGGTTTTGCGTAAGCCTTGAATTCGAGAACGAGCATCTTAATTTCCTCCTGTTCCTATGATAACACATTTATCATAGGTAGGAATGCCTAACTTCCTCTAAAAATATGGAGAAAGTCCCCCTAGAAGGGGGAGGCTCTAACCCCAATTTTCTGGTAGGGTGGTGCGTCAGCGGCGGATTGTTCGATCGATATATTGACCGCTAAAAGCTGAGACACCCTATTAATTTACCACTAATTGCTAACTCGATCGACCTACAATCTGCTGTATATGCCTAAATTGAAATTTCAACTATCATCTTGGCTTCCCCGTCTCCCCACTCAAGTCTGGATTCTCGCCGCAGGCAGATTCCTCTCCCAAAGCGGCACCGGTTTTACTTTATTTTATGCGCCGATCTTTTTTGTCGATCGCGTCGGTTTATCTGCAACTGCTGTTGGTATCGGTTTGGGTATCGGTTCAATTGCGGGAATATTCGGCCGCGTTTTGGGCGGTTCTTTTTGCGATTCTAAATTTTGGGGAAGGCGGCGAACTTTATTGCTGGCGACAATGATTGCGGCTGTCGCTTCTTTTGTACTGGCGGCAACTAATAATTTCGCCGGCTTAGTTGCAGGAAATGTACTGATGGGTTTTGGCGTGGGTTTGTATTGGCCTCCAACGGAGACAATGGTGGCGGATTTAACGGAGGGCGATCGGCGACAGGAGGCTTTTGCTTTGACGCGGCTTGCTGATAATTTGGGTTTGCAAGTTGGGATTATTTTTGGCGGTGTTTTGATTGCGGTAACGGGGAATTATCGATCGCTCTTTATTATCGATGGTATCTCGTTTATAGTGCTGTTTGCGGTGGTGGCGATCGCGATTTCAGAAACCTACAAACCTTCTACTGCAACAGATGCCAGCCCAAAAAATCTCAAAAATGGCTGGATGGTGGCGTTGAACGATCGCACTTTGCTAGTATATGCCTCGGTAAATATTTTGTTCACTCTCTACATTTCCCAAATTCAAACCACAATGCCGCTGTATTTTAGTAAGTTTGTGCAGGTGGGGACATCGGGAACAGGCTTTTCTACAGGTACAATTACCGTTTTGTTTGCTTTTAGTACATTTTTAACGGTAGCTTTGCAACTGCCGATTGTGAAAGCTTTGAGGGGGTTTTCCCATCCAAAAGCTTTGATGATTTCGGCGCTGCTGTGGGGAATGGGATTTATCGCGATCGGCTTGACGGGAATGGCAGCAACTGGCAATCTATTTTTAGCTGTTTTAGGCTTGAGCTTTTTGTCCTTAGCGACAGTTGCTTATACGCCTTTTGCTTCGGCTTTGGTGGTGGATTTAGCGCCGGAGTCTTTGCGGGGCGTGTATTTGGCGCTTAATTCTCAGTGTTGGGCGATCGGCTATTTAATCGGGCCTCCGCTGGGCGGTTTCGCCTTGGATCAGGGTAAATGGGGGGCGGATAATTTTTGGTTGGGTTTGGCTGTTAGCGTGATATTGGCGATCGCAATTTTGCAAAAGCTCGATCGAATGTTGAAAACGAGAATCTAATATTAGAAATCTCCACAACAGTCAACAGTCAACAGTCAACAGCGATGCCCTGAGCGAAGTCGAAGGGTCAACAGTCAACAGCGATGCCCTGAGCGAAGTCGAAAGGTCAACAGTCAACAGTTAACCGTCAACTAACTAATTTATTTTCGACGATCGCCCAATTTGCGATAAACTTCTCTCAAATCAACTTGATGGTGAGCCAAAGCAACCAAAGCGTGATAAAATAAGTCCGCAACTTCTCCAGCAATTCCATCTTTGTCGTCATCTTTGCAAGCCATCACAACTTCCGCCGACTCTTCGCCAATTTTCTTGAGAATCTTGTTGTCGCCGCCCTCGAACAATTTGCAAGTATAAGAACTTTCGTTAGGATGATCGCGGCGATCGCAAATCACGTCAAATAATTGAGATAACATATCCCCGGGCGGCGGTTGAATTTCCCCATCAACTTGGTGAAAACAACTTCTTTCTCCCGTGTGACAAGCAATATCTCCGACTTGTTCCACTGTCACCAACAAAGCATCGCTATCGCAGTCGTAACGCAGCCCTTTGACATTTTGAATGTGTCCCGAAGTCGCGCCTTTTGGCCACAATTGGGCGCGCGATCGACTCCAGAACCAAGTTTGCCCGGTAGAGAGCGTTTTCTGCAGCGACTCCCGATTCATCCAGGCCATCATTAACACCGTACCGTCCAAATAATCTTGGACGATCGCAGGCACTAAACCGCGATCGTCGTAACGGATCTTTTCAATTGGGATCGATCGGCTCAAACTCGATAAATCAGTAGTAGACATAATTTTATTTCAACTTTGTAATATAGATTAACGCTTTCCTGTCGGAAATTGTTTTTTTATTAACCGCAGAGAACGCAGATGAGGCAGAGGAAGAGAGAAGTTTGAGCAAGTGATGGCTCAATTGTCAAGAACTATTTTACAAAAAATTACATTTTAGGGCGATTCCCTACGGGATAGCTTCGCTTCACGGTGCTAGTGCGACAAAGCTTAAAAAACCCAAGCTAGTATTGCTACTCATTGGTTTGTACCCTAAAATCTACTAGAATAGTTTCCTTGAATCGACCTAACCTTTATGTTGAACTGGCTATAAAATTATTCTACCAACAACAGACGTTCACTAAGGAGAAAACATTGGTTTCCACAACCTTGAAAACGAGCAAATCAGAAGAAATTTTCGCCGCCGCCCAGAAGTTGATGCCCGGTGGCGTCAGTTCCCCCGTGCGCGCCTTCAAATCCGTAGGCGGAGGGCCAATAGTCTTTGACAGGGTAAAAGGAGCCTACATTTGGGATGTTGACGAAAACCAATACATTGACTATGTAGGCACTTGGGGCCCAGCCATCTGTGGCCACGCCCACCCGGAAGTCATCAAAGCCCTGCACGAATCTTTAGAAAAAGGTACGAGTTTCGGCGCACCATCGCTGTTGGAAAACGTACTCGCCGAAATGGTCATTGATGCCGTTCCCAGCATTGAAATGGTGCGATTTGTCAACTCCGGCACCGAAGCCTGCATGGCCGTTTTGCGGCTGATGCGAGCCTTCACCGGACGCGATAAATTGATTAAATTTGAAGGCTGCTATCACGGGCACGCCGATATGTTTTTGGTAAAAGCCGGTTCGGGTGTCGCAACTCTCGGCCTTCCCGACTCGCCTGGGGTGCCAAAATCCACTACCGCCAACACCCTCAACGCTCCGTACAATGACTTAGAAGCAGTCAAAGCTTTATTTGCCGAATATCCGGGCGAAATCGCAGGCGTAATTCTCGAACCAGTTGTAGGAAATGCCGGATTTATTGTACCGGATGCAGGTTTCCTCGAAGGTTTGCGGGAAATTACCAAAGATAACGGCGCTTTGTTAGTTTTTGATGAAGTAATGACCGGTTTCCGTATCGCCTACGGTGGAGCTCAGCAAAAATTCGGTGTCACCCCAGATTTGACGACTTTGGGTAAAGTTATCGGCGGCGGTTTGCCGGTGGGAGCTTACGGCGGACGGCGCGATATTATGGGGATGGTTGCTCCAGCGGGCCCTGTGTATCAAGCTGGTACGCTTTCGGGAAATCCTTTGGCGATGACTGCTGGGATTAAAACTTTGGAATTGCTGCAAAAACCTGGCACTTACGAACAGTTGGATAGGATTACGAAAAAACTGTCCGACGGATTGCTGAAAATTGCTAAGGAAGCCGGACACGCGGTTTGCGGCGGGCAAATTAGCGGGATGTTTGGCTTGTTTTTTGCGGCGGGGCCAGTGCACAATTACGACGATGCGAAAAAGTCTGATGTAGCAAAGTTTGGCCGCTTTCATCGCGGAATGTTGGAGCACGGTATTTATCTGGCTCCTTCGCAGTTTGAGGCTGGATTTACTTCTTTGGCTCATACTGAGGAAGATGTCGATCGCACTTTGGCTGCCGCCCGCGAAGTAATGGCAAGTATTTAACGTGTGTAGTAAGGATGTTCGTCCTTAAAACTCAGGAATAAATAATTAAAGTCCTTCCTGTTTGTTGGCAGTAAGGACTTTAATTTTTAACTGCTACCCACTCCGGCTTAAAAATCTGGCGTTGCTTAATCAGGGTATGAAAAAAATAAGTTTTAAATCCCCAAGCTTTGTCGATACAGGTTTCTATGACTGGCATATTTAGCCTTTCATACCGTAAATCAGCAACGCCGATGGCGTTGTTAAACTTGAATATGAATTCAGATTGTTCGCTATCAACCGAATAGGATTTACAGGCTTCAGGGTCATAAACCATAAACCTAGTTAGGGCTTGCTGAATAGAACTAGAAGCTATGACTGCCAAGGGTTTCAAGATTTTTAAACACAAAAAAGTGCTCTCGTTATGACGTTTTTTGGCTCAAAATCCTTGGATTTCGGTGGAAAATTGTGGAGTAAATTTGGGAACCCATCTCCGAATCTCCCATTTTTCAAGCTGTTTGGCACCTAGATTCGATTTGTGGGCTTTTTCAGCAAGCCCTAGTTAAATCATAAATCTCTAGTTGAAAATCGTCAACTTTTCATAAAAACCCGGTTTCTTTCTTGTGAGTAAATCCTGCTTAAGAAAACCGATTTGACTCAGTTTGATTTGCCCGCAATTGGGATGTTGATTCCCGTCTTGCCTTCAGCCACCGTCTCCGTTCCCAATTCACCGAACCAGTGATTAGTAAAACACTGGGTATTAAGCCGATGAATACATAGAGAATACGACTATAAATTCCGCCAAAAAGACCGAAATGAATAGTACCGATCGCAATCATAAACTTTAACATAGGTGGCGGTTCTACAACGCGATTCACTGTCAACACTTCCCCACTATATCGGTTCAGTTCTACATTACTCAGAGCAAACCGAATTGACTCGTGAGGAAGTTGCTTGCTAACTGTAATTTTTTCTGGTTCATGTTCGTCAAAAACTACATAAGTCGTTTTTCCATCCGGCATAGCTGCATCAGCTTTGCGTAACAGTTCACTTAAAGCTATGGGTTGTTTCGCAGGGGGTAAGACTTTTGCCAATTGCGGAGATTGATTGAATGAAGATTGCAGAACTAAAAATGACAATATCGCACCTGTAACAGCCAGAATTAGTAAAAATGTACTTGATAAAATGCCTCCGACTTGATGGATATCGTAACTTAATAATGGTAGTGGTGCAGTCGTGCGAACTGTAAAGCCTGTTTTTAACTTTCGCCAACCACTCCACAATATTATCCCTGTAATTACGATTAGTAAAAATAGCAAGCCAGTTATACCGACAGCCACCATTCCCACTTGACCTATAGCTAATTTGTAGTGGAAGTTATAGAGAAATCCTATTGGTGAATTATCCCATTTTCTCGCTCCCAAAATCTTAGTCGTGTAAGGATTAACAAATGTATCTAAGCTTTCTCCGTCTTGGGCTTTTATTGTGATCTGATAGCTGCCATCCGGCGTTTGAGGAAAGCGAATTGACTCTAAGGGGAAATTAGGATAAGCAGCTTGCACTGGTGCGATCATTTCATCCAGCGATGCTAGCTTTGCTTGGGGAACAACTCGCATGAAAGATGGGTGAATCGCGCGATCTAGTTCCTGGTGAAATACAAGGGCGCTACCACTCAAACTAATCACAGTTAGTAATAGCCCGATCGCAATCGCAATCGAACCATGTATTGTTAGTATCAATTTGCGAATTTTCATGTCTGAAACAGGCTATTAAGGATTAAATGCAACAAGTTTTATGATTGTATTTGACTTGACAATAAAGGCACTTTTTTGGATTCTAAATGTTACTCTCCTGTACCGCATTTTGTTTTGCCACCACCACAATAAGTGGCAAACCAAGGACTAAATTTAGTCGCATCCTCTGGATCTTTGGTCATATTCACCAGCGTTGCAAAACTAGATGGCTTACTGGCATACCGAAAGTGCATATGTATTGGTTCACCCTTTAATTCACCGTGCGGCGGTACGAAACTGAGATACTGGAACTTATTGCAGTTTGGATCTTGCTTTTCTTCTTTCACCAACTCAAATAAATCCCAAGTCATTTTATATTCGGCGTAATACTTGGAATCGCCAGTTGCACCCATGTAGACATACTGGCAGTTGCGCGCGATCGGTTTTTTCCCCGCTGCATCTTGGTAGAAGCTGAATTTCTCCATTTTTTCGACATCAATGCGTTTGGGGTTGCGCGGATCTTTGACAGAGTTTTGGTGTTCTGTGTTGAGATTAAACACGCCATTAAATCCTAAGTAAGGGACTTTATAAGCATTCATCGAGATAACTTGAGTGGCTACAGGCGACGGGGGCGCGACTTTCGGGGACGCTTGCGGGGCTGTTTTTTCAGAGGTACTAGAAGTGTTTGTTGGGGCGGCCCCATCTACCGGTTTATTCGCTTCAGGTATATCTGATGCGGCTTGACAAGCGATCGCCAATACCGCAGTTACAGCTAGAATTGTTTTGAGTTGAAATCGTTTCATCGATATCTCCTGGTAAAAAAAATTAGAGTGCGATCGAGTTGTTTTTCCTTGGCAAAAAAACATCAAAACCGCACGGAAAATGAACCAATTACTGTTAATGGTTCACCTGGCTGAATGCCAGTTCTACCGGTGGAAGATTCGATGTAGTTGACATTGAACAGATTTTTGATGTTGATGGCAGCTCGCCAATTATCGCGCTGATAAAAAACAGCGGCATTGGGGAGGAAATAACTATCCACTTCAAAGCTGTTAGCTAGATCCCCTGTTCGCTCGCCAATAAAGTTGAACCCAACCCCAAAACCTAAACCCTGCAAATCGCCACTTTGAATTTGATAAGTTGTCCACAGACTAGCGCTATGTTCGGGAACATTAAACAATCTGTTGCCAACTAGATCGCGGTCTGTATCTGCTGTAACTTCAGCGTCAGTGTAGGCGTAAGCAGCAATAACATTCCACCCCGGCAAAATTTGTCCGGATACGTCTAGTTCAATGCCTCGACTCCGCTGTTCCCCAGAGGCAATTGAGAACAAAGAATTATTCGGATCTGTGACAGCAACATTCTGTTTTTTAATGTCAAAGTATGCCAGAGTAGCGAGTAACCTTCTGTCGAGCAACTCAGCCTTGACACCGACTTCGTACCCCGATCCGGTTTCGGGTTCGATCAGACCGCCACCGGCTGTTGTTGCCGAACCTGGATTAAAAGAGCGCGAATAACTCGCATAAAGAGAAAGTTCTGGAATGGGTTGATAAACAATCCCTACACGGGGGGTAAAATTATTGTAATTTTGAGTTGTTTCACCGCCATCTGGGTTGGAAGTACCCGGAATTACTCGGTTTGTTTGCTCTGCGGTGTCATAGCGAAGCCCTGCTAGCAGCTTTAAATTATCGAAGATGGCAATTTGATCTTGCACGTAGAAACCATATCGGCTTGTTTCTACATCATTCCCTCC
Source organism: Microcoleus sp. N9_A1 (assembly GCF_036701795.1). NCBI lineage: Bacteria > Bacillati > Cyanobacteriota > Cyanophyceae > Oscillatoriales > Microcoleaceae > Microcoleus > Microcoleus sp. N9_A1. Next base: position 73,019 of record NZ_JAUBRI010000023.1, on the reverse strand, counting down.
AAAACCAGCTAGTGTACCTTCGTCTGGTTTGGGAACTTGACCGTAAACTGGATTGAAAATATTGAGGGGAATTGGTGTCACAAAATCACCCACCGAGTAAATTCTGTCATCGCTGTAGCTGATGTCTGCACCGAATATGAGAGTGTGCTCGACTGAACCTGTAGCAAACTCGCCTACGATGTTTGTTTGGAGAGCGTAGTTTTTATTCTGCCCGTCTTGAGAAGCAAAGAAGCGAGTAACGTTGGCAGTTTCATCATCAAAGCCAAATTGAAGAGCGACCACATTGAAATCGAAGTCGTAGGATGAATAGCGAAACGCATTTCGGATTTTCCAGTTCTCGCTGAAACGGTGCTCGAAATTGTAGCCAACATTGAAGTATTGGGTTCCGATCGCATCATCAGGTTCGCTGGCCACGCGATCGGGCGGAACGTCAACAACTCGATTGCCAATAGCAGCAATTCCATTATCAGCAGCCCGCTTATCATCGGTGTATTCCAGAGAAACTGTCAAGTTGGTGCGATCGCCAATTCTCCAAGCAAGCGTCGGCGCAATAAACAAGCGCTCATTGTTTTGATCAAAACCCCGATAACTCTCACTTGTTCGGTACAATCCGTTGACGCGGTAGAGCAAACTGCCATCTGAAGTTAAGGGGCCGGAAATGTCAAAGCGGGGGCTGACAAAATTTCGGCTTCCTAGTTGCAGTTCGGCTTCGTAAAAAGGTTCGGACAGCGGTTGTTTGGATACTAAGTTAATTAAACCCCCCGGTTGAATTTCCCCATACAAAATTGAAGCTGGCCCTTTCAGAACTTCAACGCGATCGAGATTGGCGACTTCTGGAAAAGTTTCAAAAGAACCGTACTGCCTGAACCCATCTCGCAAGACAGGAGCATTGTCAAAACCCCGAAGGCCGAAACTGCCGCCTCTACCTGTACTATTTCCGCCCAATGTGACACCGCTAACGTTGCGTAATACTTCTTCTAGTCGCACGGCTTGTTGATCTTCTATCACCTCTTGGGGGACAGCTTGGATAGACTGCGGAATATCGCGGATTGGGGTATCTGTGCGGGTGGCGGAGGAAGCATTGGGCTGTAGATAGGGAGTTTGCTGATTGCCTGTGACAATGATATTAATTTTTTCTGTGCTGACACTCAGAACTAAACCGCTGGTGCTTCTGAGTACACCTGCTGTTGGCAAATTTTCTTGACCCGTGATGCTGAGGCGGATACTACTAGCATCAACCTGAGTCACCGTGACTAAATTAATTCCCTCAAATGGATTTTGGGCGCTAAATTCTTGACCGTCAGGTAGAACTAATTGAGCATTGGCAATATCCGCAATTAGAGTTTTGCCCTCAGTCCTGGTCTTCGCTTGCAGGATTTGCCCCTCTGCTGTTTCTAAAATGACTTCTAAACCTGCCTGTGTTGGGTTCAATCGCACGCCGGTTACTTGTACGACTGATTGAGAGATTTGCACAACATCTGAAAAGTTGGTCAAACTCGGTCTCGACGGATTTAATAAGCTTTCTACACTGGTATTCGGACGAGCTATTTCGTCGAGTTTTGGTATTGCTGCTGTGGGTTCTTTTGCCTGTGCTGTCGGTTCAATATTAGGAATAGGAGAAGGGCGATCGCCATTGTACTCTGGAGCAAATGTCAAATCAGAATTGGGTTTTTGGTCGTTGTTTTCTGTATTGTGCTTGACTTCTAACTCCTCGCTTTTAGATGAGGGCTTTTCTTCGAGGGTTTTTTGGGGCACGATCGCAGAAGCCATCGCCCACCATTGAGATTGAGTGCGATCGTCCTCTTTTGAGGGATCTATTGAACTCGGAACGGGGGCGATCGCAGGCGCAGTTTCACCAGAGTCTGGGTTAGCGTTGTCAGAGAAACTCCTTGGCCCAACTGCTGCTACGGGCATGATACCAACGCCCAGCAGCGCCACACAAAAAAACGGCAGACACAGTTTCATTTCCACACCACACACTTAAAAAAACTTGAGACTCTACACCATCTGTAAGAGCGAATGCACCGATTGAGCAGCAATCTGGTCACTTGTACTCTGCTGAAAACCTACCAACACAAACACGGAAACCAAGTCTGTTACTCACAGGCGCAGCTATCTGTAGTCGTAGTTTCAATTTAGTTTCCTGACATGAGGGACGATGCTCTCGGGTCGCAGTCAACAATCTAGCAGTTATTGCAAAATATTTGCAATAGTCTTATTAAAATAAATAAATTGTTTGCAAATGTCAAGCAAATATTGATTTTTTTATTGATAAACTTTATTGGATTTTTGGCAAAACTTCACTGGCGGACTTCCGACAAGTTAGGGGCGCTCTTGGAGTCCGCCTCGCTTTAAGCTGCAAATCCGTTTAAAATTGGCTTCTAGATTGGATGAGTCCGTTATTTTTAACCTAAAGCTTATGACTCTCGAACAATTATATTAAAAATAATTATGAATTACTGCTGACCAAAATTGATAATTTAGCTTTTAATGACTTCAGATTAATCAAGAATTTATATCAATAAATTTGAGTAACACCTCAAAAAAAGCTTTTGAAGAAACGATCGCAGTTACCGGCCGCGCGATCGTCGATTTCAAGATCTCAGGGTTGCAATGAGTGCAACAAGTAGAATGGCTCAACCTTTGAAGGATTTTTGAGAAATCTCCGGTAAAACAGTTCGACAGCTTTAGACTTCCTGCGCTACAGGTGCCAGCACCAGCCTCATCAATTAGCTTTTACCTTTCTGCAAGACAGAGAAACAGAAAGCTATATTTTATTGAAAAAACACGGTTTCTAAGCACCAGTGCGTCAATCCTACGATCTTTAGTACATCTGCATCGGGAAATTGCAGTTTAAGGGTATGAGAAAATTCTCAAGTAGGAATTCTACTAACTCTCTACTTGATGGTAGCAATCCCTAACTTAGCTCCCTTAATTCGGCGCAATCGATCCATAACTTCCACAACATTTCCGTGATTGACACCTTTATCCGCGTTCAAAATAACTAAAGAAGTCTGATTAGAACCCATCACCTCGCGCACCGCACCCTCAATCTGGTCTAAGTTGACTGGCTTTTTATCAACCATTAATTTTCCCGATTCATCAATGGTGATGGTAATTTTAGAAGGTGCTTCCTGACTTTGAGAGGTTGTCGCTTTTGGTAAATTTACCGGCAAACCCTCAGATTTGGATAAAGACAGAGAAGAAATGATTAAAAACGTCAATATAGCGAATACCACATCAATCATTGGCACGATATTGATCTGAGCAATGTTATCGGGTTCATCGGGTAGACGCATAGTTAGATTCTCTCGGTAGTTTTTCGTAGCCGTGACGGTACAATAATTCTAGCTGCCCTCCAGCTTCCTGAATAAAAGCAATTTGTTGTAAATAAAACCCGCGAAACATATTGGCAAATAACAGCGTAAAAATTGCCACCACTAACCCCGTTGCCGTAGATACCAGAGCTTCGCTAATCCCACCGGTAACGCCTGCTGCATTGCTGCTGCCGGCTTCTCCCAGTTTGAGCGAGCCAAAAGTAGTAATTAATCCCAAAACAGTGCCGAGCAACCCAAATAGTGGGGAAAGGCTGATAATGGTATCAAATATTGTATTAAATCGCTTCAGGATGGGGATTTCGGCCTGAGCGCCACTTTCTAGGGCCAAACGAAATTCTTCGATGTTGGGCGAGTCTAATTCTAAAGCTTCTAAAAAAATCCGGGCCAAAGGCAAATCGGCGTTTACTTGTAATTTTTTGATGGCGGAATTGGGGTTTTCGCGGTAGAGATTTAGAACTTCTCGCACGACTCGCCGCTGCCGCCGATTTACCCTAAACCAAAAGGCAAGACGCTCTATAATCAACGCGACTGCTGCGATTGACGAGGCAAACAGGGGCCAAGCAACAATGCCTGCGGCGCGAAAAATGTAAATGAAAGTATCCATTAGAAAGTATCCATTAGTTTTTACTCTCGCTAGCTCCGTCGATCGCAGGCTGCCTAATGCTGCAACCCCTTGCGACAGAAGGCTGGTAGATGTTTCTGCGTCAAGTTGGCACAAGTGATTCAGACGGAGAATTGTTTCACTCCTTGGCGCGATCGCGATCGCACTTCCCGCACTACCTGTATCTGAGTATCTTTGCCTGTAGTCGAAATGCTCCTACTGTTATCCCTATCGATTTTTCTGTCATATTACTAAAAACGCTTTTATTGGAGTAAAGCGGAGTCAATTGACGCATATTGATAACCATCCTGTTTGTGCAAAAATTTGACGTTGCTCATATCTTTTGTACTCAGTCGAAAATCACCGATCTTGATCTCAACACCTTTATCTGTTGGAGTCTTGACCCGTCCAACGTAAAGTCCTGATTGGAATCGCTTGCGGTCTTCTAGAAGCTGAATGGCAACAATGTCACCAGTCCTACAATGAGTAAAAGACTGTCTAGGCTTGGCACAAGGAAAACCGTATTTATCATTTCTAGTGGACTGTCGATTTCCTTGTCCTGTTGATTTAATCAGTAAGGGCTGATTAGTTAGCACTTCCAAGAAATCAATCTGACCCACACAAGCCGCATCTAACCAGTGAGTTTTAGGCAGGCTTAATCGAGTGCGGTTGTACTTGGTCAGACCACCCGAACCTGTGGAGACAGGAAGACCCGTTTCTTTCAGTCGGTTGAACAATGCCCATCGGGTTGAGTTGACCGCCGCCGCGTCTTTTAAGGGGCGCTTTGCTTGAGCTAGAACCCGCTTCAAAACATCTGGCTTTTTGGCTAAGAAAACGCTAATATCCTGAGTCCCTTTTTTAAGATTGCATTTCTCGCAAGCCAGGCACAGATTAGAGATCCGATTTGTGCCGCCTTTTGCTTTGGGCTGGATGTGTTCCACTTGGAGCGGAACGTTCTCAATTGAGCAGTAAGAACATTGACGATCCCATTTGTTGAGGAGATATTCGCGAACTTCGTAGCCAGCGAGTTCACCTTGCTGATACTCAATGCCTGAGATTTCAGGGTTTTCAAATTGCTGTAAATCAAATCTGACAAGCTCCTGAACGATCTCACCGATGGGTGCAAATTTGATTAACTTGTTCACCCAGGTCAAAGTGGTTTCTACGCGATGCTGCAAACTTGGGGCCAACCAACATGAAGGACGGGTGCGATTGAGAAACCGTGCTTGCCGATAGCGAGTGTGACGAGAACGCCTCCCCCGACGTAGAGAACGACGGGATTCTAAAGACGCTTTGATGGTTTGACCGCGATGAGTTAACTCAGCACCAAAGATTGCTTTGTCGTTTTGAACAAGAGCAATCCCTGTGGTTTTAGAACCGGGGTCTAGTTTAATCGTGACGGGTTCAGGAATATCTGCAACCTCTTTCTTGAGAATGATGCTGAACGGGTATTTTCTAAACACAGAGGCTCTACCCATCTCCAATAAACGTCTCGCCATAGAAGGCTTACATGGTGTAAGCGGCTTCTTGTTGGCATCAATTACAAAAACGAAATTGGGTTTCAACATTTTGGCGTTGCTTCCTAAAAGTAAAGTTTGCTTCAACCCTGTTATCTTCTCGGTACTATGCAGATTGCACTTCCTCTAACCAATCTCGGATGTTTAACAATCTGCTTACAGAGCTTGGAACTAGCGAATCCCAAGGTGTGAACTTAAACGCTTAGAGATAACGATTACTATGATTGAGTGGTCTGGAGTAGCTGCAATACCTCGGATTACTCCGAAATACTACGGATTGGTGCTACTCAGTGCTTTGTTGCTAAAATTTGCATTAGGAGTTGACAATAGTATTCAATACTTAAAAAGATTCTCAACTAGAATTTCACGATTGTTCGGGAATGTCAAGCGATAGTGCAGAAATTTTAATACAAATAGATTATCACTATTTGTAATTTCATAAATAATAATTATGTATGAAATAGCTTGAAAATGCTGGTTTTTTCGTACAGTATGGCTTAGAGTATTGCGGTTAAGGAATTGGGGAATTTTATCTGCCCAAATCAGAACTCGGACAGCGCCCGCGCAAATAACACGGACAGCAAAATAGAATGCCCGGTGATAGAATAAATTAGCTATAAAAAAAATAACTAAATGAGAATAATTGTAATAAGGTTGAAGGTGATGAGTAGGTCGATCGTAGATGGCAAGCTCAACTAGCAGTTGGTAGTTTTTTTTTGGTTATATGCGGGAGCGAGAATGCTGCCAATCAATCAATCAATCTATGAAGGAGATTCATCAGGCATGAGTTTTTCAAACGTTTCGGCGACGCAAAGACAACAAGAAGAAGAGGCTCTCAAAAAATTTCTGGCGATCGGTCTGCTAGCCTCAACCATACTGCACGCTGTTATACTGCCGTTGAGCCTCAAGTTGGTCAAACCGGCTGAATTTGCAGACGATGCCATCGAAATTGTCATGCTGGATGAACCTAAAGTAGAGGAAATCAAGCCAGATCCAGCTATTCCAGAAAAGGTATCTCCCCCGCCTGAGACATTCAAACCAGAACCGCCACCAGAGCCAACTCCCCCAGAAGAGCCACCCGTAGCAGTAACGCCACCGCCGATTCCAGAGGAACCACCCGTAGCAGTAACGCCACCGCCGATTCCAGAGGAGCCACCCGTAGCAGTAACGCCACCGCCGATTCCAGAGGAAGCCCCGGTAGCGGTAACGCCACCGCCGATTCCAGAGGAAGCCCCGGTAGCGGTAACGCCACCGCCGATTCCAGAAGAGCCTTCTGCGATCGCACCTAAACAGGATTTGACTCCCCCAGAAACTCCTCCAAGCCCGATCGCCAACGAACCCAAAACCCCATCGCCCGATCCTCCCAAAAATGATAGCCCGATCGCCAGCGAGGAACCTCCTAAAAGCGAACCACCCGTTACCCAGTCTCGCCCCAAGGGCGCTGAGAGTGCCCCAGATTTTACTGCTGATGCTGGAAATCCCAAGTCCTCGAATAGTCCTGAAAACAATAACTCGCCCTCGCCATCCTCAGAGCCATTAAATCCTGCTTCTGGGCCCATAGCTCGATCGCCCGCAGCCGGCCCGCCAGTCACAACTACTAGGCCAGAAGGCAGCCGCAATTCGGGAAGTGCGATCGCCGATGTCACAAACCCCTCCTCTGGCCCCGCAGGCGGAAACCCCCAGAGTGAAAGCGGAAGCTCTTCCTCAGAGCCATTTGCAACGGGTTCTGGCCCCATAGCTCGATCGCCCGCAGCCGGCCCGCCAGTCACAGCTACCAGGCCAGGAGGCAGCCGCAATTCGGGAACTGCGATCGCGGATGCCACAAACCCAGGAGGAAGTCCCTCGAACTCAGCATCCGGTGGGAGTGAAACTGCTGGAGGGGGTTCTTCAGATCCCTTTGGTAGTGGTTCGGGCTCAGTGCCAAAACCGAAAAATCCTGGTGGAGGGGAGAGTCCTTCCCGTCCTTCCGGCCCGGCACCAGGCACTTGCATTAGCTGCGGTAAACCTGAATATCCCAGCGCCGCCAGAAAAGAAGGGCGGCAGGGTCAAGTGAAAGTCAAGTTTGATATTGACCCTAACGGTAAGGCATTCAACATCGCGATCGAGACTTCTAGCAAATACGACGACTTCGATCGCGCTGCGATTAAAACAGTAGAAAAATGGAAATTTGCCTCGTCAGACAGCGGTATTCAAGGAAAAACAGCTTCTATTACCTTCCGGCTCAATGAGTAGGTATTTTCTGGAAACCTAGCAATTTGGCTGGGAATTCAATAGCACCAAGAAAGCAACTGTAAATCTAAAAATTGAATTTTGTGTGAATTATGAATTTTGGAATGTCGCCAGCAACATTAAGTAAACTTCAGCGAGTTGGACTCGCTCTATTACTTGGTTCCAACTTGGGCATGGCTCTGTTGTTTGCCAACCCTCACAGCGCAATGGCCGGAGTGATTACTTTACCCGATGGCGGACGTTGTGAGGGAGAATTGAGCGAGGGAAAACTCAGCGGGCCCGCTATGTGCGAATATGCCAATGGCGATCGCTATGAAGGGCAATTTCTCAACGGCCAACCTCACGGTAAAGGTGTCTATACTTTTAAAGCAGAAGGTCGATACCAAGGAGAATTTGCCTCTGGTGAATTCAACGGTCAAGGTGTCCGCGAATTTGTTAACGGCAACCGCTACGAAGGAACTTTTAAAGACGGTGAATTCGACGGTGCGGGTACTTTTACCTCCACTAACGGCATTCGTTATGAAGGCTCTTTTGCCAATGGTTCTCCCAGCGGTCGGGGGGCTTTTACATTCAGTGATGGCACTCGTTGCGAAGGAGATATTAAAGAAGGCAAAGTTAACGGTAAAGGAGTCTGTCAATATGCTAATAAGAACCGCTACGAAGGAGAGTTGCTGAGTAACTTGCCTCACGGACAGGGAACCTATACTTTTGCTGAAGGAGGTAGTTATCAGGGGCAGTTTAGTGAAGGGCAATTTGATGGCAAAGGGGTTCGCGAATATCCGAACGGCAACCGCTATGAAGGAGAGTTTGTCAAGGGCAACACTCAAGGTCAGGGGTTGTTAACTTTTAAAGAAGGGGGACGTTATCAAGGCCCGTTCGAGAATGGAGAATTTAATGGTGAGGGTGTCCGCGAGTTTGCTAATGGCAATAGCTATAAAGGCACTTTTGTCAAGGGTAAGATGAGCGGGAAAGGAGTTTATATTTTTGCCAATGGCGATCGCTGCGAAGGCGAATTTCGCGAGGGTCAGTTCAACGGCAAAGGTATCTGTATTTACGCCAATGGCGATCGCTATCAAGGTGAATTCCTCAACGGGCAGAAACACGGTCAAGGTTCCTACATTTATACAGATGGAACTAAGCTAGAAGGAAATTGGCAACAGGGGCAGCTTCAAAAATAACTCTTTGATATACTCACCGTCTTTTCAGATGGGGTGATTCTTGACGTTTAATAAAAAGATGTACGTGGCACAATTAAACCTATCTATCAGTGATATTACTGGCATTGTTCAGACTATTGCAGTAGTTGTATCACTGATTTATTTGGCAATTCAAGTTAAAGAAAGTACAAAAGCAACCAAGGGTGCAACCTATCAATCAATTATTAGCGCTTGTGCAGAGCTTGAGTCACGTATAAGCCAGGATGATGAAGTGGCGCGGATATACAAGTTAGGCATAACAAATCTGGAAAAATTAAATGAGAATGAATTCACCCGGTTTAACGAGCTTATTTGTAGTTTTTTTAATCTGTATGAAAATTTGTATTATCAATATAAAAATAAGTTGTTAGAAGAAGAATTATGGGCTGGTTGGTGCCTAAATATGCGGAATGACTTACAACAAAAAGGGGCAGCAGCTTGGTGGAACTCAAAAAGTCATCTTTACAGTAAAAGCTTCCGTGAATATGTTAATTCAGGAAAATGTCCTAGAAATTAATTTTGCTTAAGGGCATAATTTATCAACTGATATCAATATAATATAGCGGTTATCACCAACATGAGGTACACTTTATTCTTCTGTGAATGCCAGGATTTTCGAAGCTTTTTCTGTACCCCACCTACCTGAAAAAGGCTATAGTATGTTTCAAAAACTAAAAAAACAATGCCGGCGGATTTTCTCCTTATTAATCAGTTTTATTTTAGTTTTGCTCCTCAATAATGGGGTTCAATCCGCGCCTGAAACCGGCACTCAAATTCTTTGGGATACCTATGGAATTCCACACATTTACGGAGAGAATACTAAAAGCCTTTTCTACGCTTTTGGCTGGGCGCAGATGCAAAGTCACGGTAATCTGATTTTGCGTCTTTACGCACAAGCTCGCGGGCAAGCTGCCGAATTTTGGGGCGAAGATTATCTGGAATCAGATCGCTGGGTGCAAACTATGGGAATTCCTAATCGCGCAAACGCTTGGTATGAATCACAAAATCCCAGTTTTCGCAACTATCTTGATGCTTTTGTTGGCGGAATGAATGCCTATGCAAAAGAACACCCAGAGGCGCTCACCGAAGAATTAAAAATAGCATTGCCCCTCAAACCGGCAGATGTATTGGCACACGAGCAGCGTGTCATCAATTTTACTTTTGTAGTCGATCCAGAGCGCGTTGAAAAGCTCACTGAAAATAATACTCCTAAAGGCTCTAATGGTTGGGCGATCGCTCCTTCCCATTCTCAAAGTGGCAATGCCATGCTATTGGCAAATCCTCACCTTCCTTGGTCGGATTTATATTTATGGTACGAAGCACAACTGGTTGCCCCAGAAATTAACGCTTACGGAGCGACTCTCGTCGGATTTCCTGTATTAACGATCGCCTTTAATGACAACTTGGGATGGACTCATACTGTCAACACTCACGATGGCTGGGATGCCTATGAATTGTCCCTTGCTAACGATGGCTATCGCTTCGATGGCGAAGTCCGAAAATTTGACAGAGAAGAGAAGGTTTTAAAAGTCAAAGAAAAGAATGGGAATTTGCGATCGGAATCTCTAGTAGTGCGGCGTTCTGTTCACGGGCCGATTCTCACAGAAAAACAGGGCAAAGCGATCGCCCTGCGCGTTGTCGGACTCGAACAGTCCGGTGCTTTAGAGGAGTGGTGGGATATGGCACGAGCCCGGAATTTCAATGAATTTGAGGCTGTTTTAAAGCGCTTAGAAATTCCCATGTTTACCGTCATGTATGCCGATCGTGAGGGGCATATCATGCACTTGTTTAACGGTCAAGTCCCCATTCGCAAAAAGGGAGATTTTAAATACTGGTCAGACACAATCCCAGGCAATACGTCAGAGACTTTGTGGAGCAAAAATCATCCCTATGCGGATTTGCCGCGCGTTGTCGATCCGCCCAGCGGTTGGTTGCAAAATACCAACGATCCGCCTTGGACTACGACGTTTCCCAGCGCGATCGCACCGGATAAATATCCCGCCTACATGGCACCGCGCGGCCCGATGGATTTGCGATCGCAGCGATCGGCAAAAATGCTCTTAGAAGATGAAAAAATCTCTTTCGATGAATTGATGCAATACAAACATTCCACTCAGGTAGAACTCGCCGATCGCCTCCTCGATGATTTAATTCCCATCGCACGGCAAGGCAGTGAAAAAGCTCGCCGCGCTGCAGAAGTTCTCGCGAATTGGGATCGCAAAGTCGATGCTAAAAGTCGTGGTGCGGTGCTGTTTGCCTTTTGGAAAAAAGCGATGAATGCTAATGAGTTATTCGCCAAACCTTGGAGCGAAGATGCGCCGCTAACTACGCCAGACGGGTTGGCAAATCCTGCGGAGGCGGTGCGGGTGTTGGAAGCGACAGCAACCAAAGTTGAGGCAACTTATGGCGCTTTAGATGTGGCATGGGGGGAAGTCTTCCGATTGCCTGGGGAGGCTAATTTGCCTGCAAATGGAGCTGACGGTGCTTTGGGTGTATTTCGCTCAGTATGGTTCGCTCCACGGAAAGACAATCGCTTTCAAGCGGTTGCGGGCGATTCTTTTGTCGCCGCGATTGAGTTCTCCAATCCGGTGAAAGCGATGGCGCTAAACAGTTACGGCAACGCCACTCAACCTGGTTCGCCCCATACCGGCGATCAGTTGCAGCTTTTTGCTCGCAAGGAATTGCGCCCTGTATGGCGATCGCGATCGGAAGTTGAAGCTCACCTGAGTTCGCGCCAAAAACTCTAGCAGAAGGAAGTTCGGCAACGGATTCTGTAACGGATGTAACGGATGTAACTCACATCTGGCACCATTCTCAAGAACAGGCAAGATGCCTGTTCCACAAAGAGTGAATTTTTTTGTGGAACAGGCATCTTGCCTGTTCCTAAACAAGTAATTGAGAATGGTGCAACATCTCAGATATAACGGATGTCAGGAAGAAGGAAAAAGTTAAAAGTTAAAAGACCTTTTTCCGTTTCCCCTTTACGCATCGCGCAGCAGTCGGCAAGCATAGCCACCGACTGCAACGAGCAATAAGCCCAGCGCGGAGATAGCGTATAACAAAGCCATGCCAGCACCGGCACCTGTCCCGATAATTGGGCCAAAAATAGCTGCTAAAAATCCTCCGGGTTGCATGGCGGGTTCAAAGACGCGATCGGCAAGTGGGCCTGCGATCAATAAACCGATCGCTGACGCCAATTGCACGATAACTGCTCTGGTAGCAAAAACGCGCCCCTGTACTTCGGGTGCGACTTTCGCCAGCCAAATCGCCTCGTTGGAACTGCCGAGGATGGGGAAATTGAAAGACGAACAAAATTGAGCGGGAATCCAGATAGAAAGCGCCTGACCGAAACCAAAGACTATTTTACTCAAGCCCGCGCCTGCCATGCCCAGCAGAAAGCCTCGGATTCGGCGTTTGGGGCCGCCCCAAATACTGACGAATAATGCTCCTAAAACGCCACCTGCGCCGGCGGCGGAAAGGATAGTACCGAGGATTCTCGTATTATTGCCGGTGCGTGCCAGAATCATCGGTGAGTAGAGGGCCGCGCCGATGTCGTGAGCGAACCAGAATAGCGAAACCAACACCAGCAAGGCAAGCAGGCTGGGACGATGGACGATGTAGCGGAATCCGAAGCTGAGTTCTTGCCAAAAGTGGTGGCGAGTCGGCTGGGGATTGGAGGCGATATTGCTCCGCAATGCTGGCGCGATCGCGGGCTGGGGTATTTTGACAGATACTAGGGTGGCGATCGCGATTGTAAAAGTTGCCAGGTCGATCGTAAAAATCCCGCCGGGCCCGATCGCAGAATAGAGAATCCCTGCCAACGTCGGAGCAATAATACTCGCGCCGTAATTTGCCAAAAAACTTAAACTGCTAGCGCGGCTGTAATGCTTTTCTGGCATCATTGTGGCGATGGCTGCTGAGTAAGCTAACTGCTGAATTTGGTCAAAAACTCCGTTAATCGCAGCCGCTACATATATATGCCATATTTGCAGGTTGTGGCTGATATAAAGTAATAGGATAGCGATCGTTAACAAAGCTGAAACCGCATCGCCGATCGCCATCAAAAATTTTCGATTCCAGCGATCGACGAGAATGCCAGCAACCGGAGCAAGCAAGATGCGCGGCAATTGAGTAAAAAACATCAACAAAGCCAAAGCCGTCGCTTGATGGGTGGACTCCCAAATCCAAATAGTCAGCGCAAACCCGGACATAGCGCTGCCAATCATCGAAGCAGTTTGTCCAAGCCAGAGTAGAATAAATTTTTGCATTAAATAGGCAATTGATAGGATTTAAAATTCTGAGGATAGGGTTTTTTAGACAGGAGAATGATATCAAATCCGTTAGCATCGGAATAGTAAATTCGAGTTCGCTGTTGACTGTTAACAGTGAACAGTCAACAGTCAACATCATTCCGGTGTTACCGGAAATGATATGACACCCGCATCAAACAGCACATCGCCCTCATCAAAACCAGGGCCATTGTTGACTAAGTGGAGATAATTCTTCATATTGCTGTCTCGCCTCGTTGCGGTAAAATTTCGCCAAATGCCGCTGCCGCCACATCATTGCGCCCGTCATAAACAGTACGATGGGTGCTAATCCTGCGATCGCATTTACCAGCCGCAAGTAAATTCCGCCATAGCTGCCAATATGTAGCGGATAAAGCGAGTTGAGAATTCGATTTGCGACAGAAGCCGAATTTACACTGTCAGCCTGCAATATTTCGCCACTGTATTGGTCGATAGAAATCGTACTAATCCCGTTTGGGTGCGGGTCATTAGGAAATTTCTTCCTGACTTTAAAAGTTGCTTCAGGTGTCAAAGGCAAAGAAATAAAAGTGGTTTTAGCTTCCGGCCAAACAATACTAACTTGCTGTAATATTTCATCAAGGCTTTGCCTCGAACTGCTAGAGTTGGGATGAGAAGTCAATGCTGGCTGGGGCTTTTCATTGGTTAGCCAATACAGAGTAGATTCAACCGGCACGTAAAAAATTATCGCTGTCCCTGTAGCAGAAATTAGGATGAGAAAAGCGACCGATACAATCCCCGAAACGTTATGTAAATCAAAGACAGTCCGCTGCCAGTGAGCTTTCCAATTAATCGAAAATCCGCGAACCAAATTACGCCAACCCGTCCACAATGCCAAGCCAGTAAAAGTTATTCCTAGCATTACTAGACCGCAAATGCCGACAACAAGATGACCGAATTCTCCTCCAGCCAATTCCGCGTGTAACGTAAAAATAAAACCTGTAAAAGTTTCTTTCCAAAGGCGCGCACCCTTAATTTCTCCGCTGTAAGGATTCACATAAACGCTAACTACTTCCTCACTCTTGGACTGCATCGAAACTTGACAAACTTCCTTGGCTTCTCGCGGCAGCAAGATACTAAGAGCTTGATTTTGCGGATAAGCTTTTTCGACAACTTGCAGGACCTTTTCCAGCGGTATCCGTTCGGCTTGAGGAATTACTTGCAGGAGTTGGGGATTGAATAACCGCTCGATTTCTGGACTAAAAACCAGCAAGCTGCCCGTTAAAGCAATTACTGCTAGAAATATTCCTACCACCAACCCCAAATACAAATGCAATTTGAATGCGAGTTTGCGGAACTTCATCTCGAAATTTTCCTCGAAGCCGTTAACTGTTCTCATTAAGGTAAAACCCATAGTCCGACAGGGAATGAATTCCCTGTCTCAAAGCTAAAGTCCTCTTAAGAGGACTGAGAAAAACACTTTTCAACTCCTTAGTCCTCTTGAGAGGACTTTAGCTATTAGACAGGGGTTTCAACCCCTGGCGGACTAGCGGGTGGGCGCGAGGACTAGCGGACTAACAGCTTAAATTGACACCAATGGGTTCTTGGAGTGTCCCTACAGGAGATATTGAATCTACCTCATAAACCTGCAATCTGTAATTACCAGTTAAGGCGGTAATTAACACTGAGAGTCAAACCTCTCCCTGCATAATTAACGCTGTCCGATCCAAATCCAGCGGAGTATTGGGATATCACGGGAAAATATTGATTATTCAATAAATTCTCGACTTTGACTTGTAGCAGCCCCGATCCAATTTTAACCGCGCTGACGTAATCCAGTGTGAGATAGCTGCTAATCGGCCCACCATCCGAGCCGTCTTTGAAGGCTTGATCGCGATTTCCAGAATATAATAACTGTAACCGATTGTTCCATCCCGGCAAAGTTTCGTTTTGAACATAAGCTGTTAGCTTGAGCGGTGGAATTCGGCTGCTATCGAGGGCGAGGTAACGCTTTTCTTCCTCATATTCGCCTTGAATATAAGTAGCAGTCCCGCCGATCGACCATTCTCGTGCAGGTTGCCAATCCACAGTCCCTTCTAAGCCGTAAATACGTTCTGGGGCGCGCTTTAGTTCCAGGCGGCCTGTGTTGCCAACTGGTTCAAAACGTACTCCTAGATCGGAGGTATTGTAAAAAGCGGCAAGCGACATTTGCACGGATTGCCAGCCTCCTCGAATGCCAATTTCGTAGTTGTTGACTTTTTGCGGTTGAGTTACTTCTAACGAAGACTCAATTCCGACAAAATCGTCGGGGGGTTGGCGGAGGATGCGGCCGAAATCTGGAACTGAGAAACCTTGAGAAAAGTTGCCAAATACGTTAAAGTTGTCAGTAATTTTATAGACCGCCCCTGTATTAAATAGGGTGGCGTTAAATTTGCGATCGCCTCCTTCGATCTGGCGCTCATTAAAAGTGGTATAATCATTGACGTTTAACCCGAGGCGTTCGTGACGTATCCCACCACTTAAAATGACGATATCGTCAATATTCCATTCCATTTGACCGAAAAAGCCAAGGCTGTTGTAAGTGTAAGGAGGAACGAAAGGACGCTCGGAGATTTTCCGGTAAACCCGGCCGCCACTTGTGTCAAATCTCTCCGGCTCGTACAGGTCGAAACGCTGTCTGCTATCTTCAGTAACATAGTCAGAACCCCAAGTTAATCGCAGATTTTCGGCACGGGATAAAGGAGTGACGATCGCCAATCTACCTCCTATCTGTTCGTTCTCGCCTCGCGATCGAGCAACGCCGACAAACGGACCAAAGAAATCGGATGTGCGAAAATCAGAGGGAACACTTACATTGGAATTAGTTCGATAGTAGATTTGACTTTGAAGGCTGCTGCCAAAAAGGTTTTGGTTGGTGTAACTTAGGTTGAGCTGTGTACTTTTATTTCCCGGTGTTTCCCCGTCGATATCCAAATTTCCGGTGCGGATGGCGCGAGCTTTTTGCCGTCCTTCCCGATCGTCAATGCTAAAGTCTGGGATCACATTGGGATCTTGGGTTTCCCGATAGTGATTGACAGTTAGTTGCAGCCGCTGTTGGCTGTCCAAATCTACCCCGACTTTGCCCATCACGTTGAAGAGGGTGCTGCTATCTCCGCCGAGTTCAAAAAAGGGAATACGATCGCCTTTGGCATCGTAAAAAGCTCCACTTCTGGCGATCGAGACAGTGCCGGTGAAATCGAAATTGCCACTTCGACCAGAAATCGTCTGCTGAGCGTTAAAGCTTAGAGCATCTTCTGTATTTGTTAAAGCGCTACCGACACCCACTTCAGTAACAGCAGTTAGCCTTTCCTCAGTTGGCCGGCGAGTAATAATATTAATCACGCCACCCGTAGCCTGAGCACCGTAGATTGCGGTAGACCCCCGCACTACCTCAATGCGTTCGATCGCACTGGGATCGATGTTTCTAAATTCTCTGCCAAAAGATTGAAGATTAGTTGTTTGCGGCACGCCGTCAATCAGAACGGAAACGTCGCGCCCCCGCAAAGTTTGTCCATAAGTGCTAGTTTGTTGAGTCGGAGGCGCGAAACCGGGAACCTGATTTGCCAGAGCTTCCCCGATATTTCTCGATTGCCCTACCTGCTGCTGAAGTTCTTCTGAGTCTACCACTGTTATAGAGCGCGGCACGTTCGTCACTCTTTCTGCGGTTCGCGTTGCAGTGACGACGATTTCAATCGCGTCTCTCCCTACCTGTGGCGTTATAGCGGGTGGCTGTGTCGGTGTTCCTGGTGGCTGCGCTGTCGGTGGCAAGGGTTCTCCTGGCGTTCCTGGTGGCTGCGCTGTCGGCGGAAAGGATTCTCCGGGCGTTCCTGGCGGCTGCGCTGTTGGTGGAAAGGATTCTCCGGGCGTTCCTGGCGGCTGCGCTGTTGGTGGTAAAGGTTCTGCGGGTATCTCTACTGGCTGCCCTGTCGGTGGTAAGGGTGCTGCGGGTGTCCCTGGCCGCTGTGTTGTAGGAGCCGGTGCAGGCGGGCGAGCAGTCATCTCCGAGCTGGGTTTTAAGCCCAGAATCAGACCCGCAGCATTAGGAATCACCCGTGCCACTGGTTGACCCCTCTCGCCAATCACTTTGATGCGGATGCTGTTGTTATCTAAAGGAGTAACGGTGACAGAAGCAATTCCGGCAGCCGGTTTGTCTTGACGAAACTCATTTCCCCCCGATAATCGCAGTTGAGCGGTGATGACATCAACTTGTAAAGTTTCGCCAAAGCTGGTGCTGAAGACTTGCAGGGGTCTTCCATCTTCAGTGTCTAGGATGATTTCGATGCCTTCTGACGTGGGGTTGAGGCGAACTGCCGTCACCTGCGCGATGGTGGAAGCGCACGCCGACTGAGCGATTAACGCTGGCACGACTCCTGCCAGCCCGAGGCTGCTTAATAATTTCTGCGATCTGTTCATTACTCTTTAATCAACAATTAATGGAACTTCGGATATGTGGTTGGCGTTGCTTGCACAACATGATTTGTGTCTTCTGTGCCTCTCGAAACTGACCTGCGGAAGATCCGGCCCAATTGTCGGGCGCAGTTTGAGCCGATTCTCCCGTCGCTAGCGGCCTTTGTCTGGGAATACAGCAGGTGCGTGAGGGCAAACGCCTCAGTCCGGTGGCGCTCTGGACGATCGCCCACGGTGGGCATTTTCCTCGCTTAAAGGAAGTAGTCGCTGGGCGCTTAATGAGAAAGTGCCTTAATTAGATAACGGAGCACTTGCATCTGTCAAGAGTTAACTAATAAAAATTTATTGCATTTCAAGATAGGGGGTCTCACCCCTCTATCTAGTTGGACACCACTTGCCTATTATGGTTGCTTGTCAGGGCCAGACAAACGACCGCCTAAAATGCTATGGCAAGAGTTAGAAAAATTGTCATATAGGAAATGAGAGGAGTTAAGAAAATATCTCAACTACTCTTGACAATAGATATCATCTAGCTTACTATGCTAAAAGTCGATAGCCGTAAAGCCTCTGAAGCCGATCTCGAAGCTGGCTCGGACTGAAAATCGCCCCGGAGCCATTGCCGAACAGCGCGATCGACCACAAAACGTGAAAACAAGCGCTAATCACCCGAATTGAAGACTAAAACGCGCTGATGGGAGACTCGTAACGCCTGACAACTGTTCACAGAAAGTCTATGTGGCAAGAATTTGGCGGAACTGGTTGGCGTACTGCAAACAAGATTTATTAGGTGAAAAGAATCGATGAGTGACGCAAGCATTAAGGGAAACCAACTCACCGAAAGTTGTACCAATTTAGTAGAACTCCTACAAAACAGAGCGTTACACCAACCAGAGCAGAAATATACATTTCTGTTAGACGGAAAAACTGAAACCGCCAGTTTGACTTATCGAGAGTTAGACGCGATCGCCCGATCGCAGGCCGTGCGACTTCAGACATTGGGGCTGACTGGCGAACGAGCCTTACTGCTTTTCCCACCAGGATTGGACTATCTCGCCGCCTTTTTTGGATGTTTGTACGCCAAAGTGATCGCCGTTCCCCTCTATCCGCCGAAGCTGAAGCGGAATTTAGGGAAAATTAGTGCGATCGTCAAAGACGCAGGAGCAACAGTTGCGATCGCTCCCACACGACACCTGGAAAATTTAGAGCAACTGTGCGAGCAAGCCCCGGAACTTAAAGCGATACACTGGCTGAGTGCAGAGGTGCTTTGCGATGACGGCGAAAAATGGCAGCAGCCACCCATCCATCCCGACTCCGTGGCTTATCTTCAGTACACTTCCGGCTCAACCTCCACCCCCAAAGGCGTAATGGTGAGCCACGCAAACGTTTTGTACAACATCGAATACATTCATCGAGGCTTTGACCACGATGCCGAAAGCGTTGCGGTAACGTGGCTTCCCCCCTTTCACGACATGGGGTTAATTGACGGATTGCTCAAACCTTTGTATCTGGGAATTCCCTCTTACTTCATGCCGCCAGCCGCGTTTATTCAGAACCCGATGTGCTGGTTGGAAGCGATTTCGCGCTACAAAGCTACCCACAGCGGCGGGCCAAATTTTGCTTACGACTTGTGCGCTAGCAAAATCAGCAAAATCTTGGATCGCCAAAAAACGCTCGATTTGAGTAGTTGGCGCGTCGCCTATAACGGCGCAGAACCCATCCACAAAGAAACCCTAGAGCGATTTACCAAAGCTTTTGAACCCTGCGGTTTTCACGCCGATGCGTTTTGTCCTGCTTACGGAATGGCAGAAACCACGCTAAAAATTGCCACGGTTCGCAGCGGGACAACACCGACTTTCTTAGCTGTTGATGCTGGGGCGCTGGAAAATAATCATATTGTAGAAGCATCAACAGGCGAAGGGGGCGCGAGAACTTTAGTCGGCTGCGGTTTCCCGGAATTTGGGACTAAAGTTGCGATCGTCAATCCCGAATCTCTGACGCAATGCCAGCCGCAGGAAGTCGGAGAAATTTGGGTAGCTGGCGAAACAGTTGCGCGAGGCTATTGGAATCGCCCAGAAGAGACAGAAAAAACCTTTCAAGCATATCTTTCAGATACCCGCGAAGGGCCATTTTTGCGAACCGGAGATTTAGGCTTTTTGCGCGACGGAGAACTGTTTATTACAGGGCGACTCAAAGATTTGATTATCATCCGAGGTCGCAATCTTTATCCCCAAGATATAGAAAGAACAGCAGAACGGAGCCATCCCAGTTTGCGGCTAGGGGCGATCGCAGCATTTTCCGTAAAAATTGCCGGCATTGAACAACTCGTTATTGTCCAAGAAATAGAATCTCGCAAAACACCGACCAATAGCGAGGAAATTATCAGCGCCATCCGCTCCAGCATTGCGATCGAATATGAAGTACAAGCCTATGGAGTAGTGCTGATCAAGCCCGGAAGCATTCCAAAAACTACCAGCGGTAAAATTCAACGTCGCGCCGCCTATGCAGACTTTCTAGCTAACAAATTGGAAGTTGTCGCGAGTAGCATTTTAGAGATATCTGATTTTGTTGAAATAGAGAATCGGCTCACGCGAGAAAATCTGCTGACAGCCGAGTCAGAACAACAGCAATCGCTGCTTGAGGCTTATCTTTGGCAGCAGGTAAACCGCCGGGGAATGAATTCCCCGGCTAATAGCCAAAGTCGGCTAAAACTGATATCTTGCACCATTGTCAAGAACGGGCAAGATGCCCGTTCCACAAAGAATGAGTTTTCTTGTGGAACAGGCATCTTGCCTGTTCCTAAAAAAGTAATTGAGAATGGTGCAAGATGTGAGCTAAAGCCTACTGAAGAGGAATCTTCAACCCACTTCAGTGCCAGCGGGAAAACACAAAATATTATCGATCGACCACTCAGTAGCTTTGGACTAGATTCTTTAAGAATTTTTGAGTTAAAAAATCAAATTGAGAGTGACTTGGGCGTTACTGTATCGGTTGCCGATTTGTTTGAGGATAGGAGCATTGCTCAACTAGCAGTGAAAATTCGAGAGCAGCTAACAGGAAATACCAAGGCAGTCGTCATTAAGCCAGTTTCTCGCTCACGCCATCTTCCCCTGTCTTTTGCCCAAGAGCGCTTGTGGTTCTTCGACCAATTGGAACCAGGAAACCCCTTCTATAACCTCTGCGGTGCAGTTCGGATTACAGGACAACTCAATGCAGAAACGCTCAGACAAAGTATTGAGAAAATTATCGAGCGACACGAGATTTTAAGAACTACTTTTGCTGGTGGAGAAAAAGCCCAAGTACAAGTTATTTTTGACGCCAAAAGTTTCCCATTACCGCTGATAGATTTGAGCGATCGCTCCCCGGAGAAAGGCGAAAGAGCAGCGCAAGAACTGTCGTTGCAAGAAGCACAATCGCCCTTTGATTTGACTCAGCCAAATCTGCTCCGCGCCAAACTTCTGCGCCTATCTGAAATGGAACATACCCTGCTCTTGTCCGCCCACCATATCATTTTTGATGGGTGGTCTTTAGGCGTATTTTTACGGGAAATAGCTGCATTTTATGAAGGATTATCTAATAAAAATTTAGCCGCGATTCCACCGCTGCCAATTCAGTATGCAGACTTTGCAACTTGGCAGCGCCAACAAATGCAGGGAGAAATATTAGAAACTCAACTTACTTACTGGAAGCAGCAGTTAAGTGGCAGCACAGCAGTTCTAAATTTACCAACAGACTTTTCTCGTCCCGCTGTTCAAAGTTACAAGGGAGGTCGGCAATTATTTGAATTGCCAGAGCAGTTAACCGAGGCAATTAGGCAATTGAGTCGCCGCGAAAAAACTACTGTATTTATGACATTGCTGGCAGCATTCAAAACACTGCTTTACCGCTACACAGGGCAAGAGGATATCCTTGTTGGTTCACCAATTGCCAGCCGCAATAGCAGCGAAATCGAATCATTGATTGGATTTTTTGTCAATACTTTAGTCCTGCGGACTGACTTAAATGGAAATCCCACTTTTCGAGAGTTGCTGAGTCGAGTGCGAGAGGTTGCATTAGGCGCTTACGCGCATCAAGATGTACCGTTTGAGAAGTTGGTAGAAGAATTGCAGCCGAATCGAGATTTAAGTCACTCGCCTTTATTCCAGGTGATGTTTGCCTTTCAAAATGCCTCTGAATTCGCCTTAGAATTGCCGGGTTTAAGCCTGAACTGCCAACAGATTCACAGCGGCACAGCCAATTTCGATTTAACGCTGGAATTAGAAGCCACAGCAACAGGTATTAGAGGGTGGTTTGAATACAGCGTAGACTTATTTTTACCGACCACTATTGCGCGAATGGCAGGACACTTTCAGAACTTATTAGAAAGTATCGTTGCCAATTCTTCCGCACGACTGTCAGATTTGCCCATGCTTGCAGAAACAGAACGCCAGCAAATTCTATTTGAGTGGAATAATACTGGGATAAATTACTCCCAAAATGGGTGCGTTCACCGTTTGTTTGAAGTGCAGGCTGCGAAAAACCCTGATGCTGTTGCGGTGCAATTTGAATGTCAAAGTTTTACATACAGAGAACTCAATAATCGCGCGAATCAACTTGCCCATTACTTGCTCTCTTTAGGCGTAAAACCAGATGCGATTGTCGGCGTTTATATGGATCGATCGCTCGATGCGATCGTCGCAATTTTAGGCGTATTAAAAGCAGGTGGCGCTTATTTACCTCTCGATCCGAATTATTCCAAAGAACGTCTTAATTTCATGTTAGAAGACGCGGGAGTTCAGGTACTGCTAACGCAAACGCAATTAGCAGCAAACTTACCAGCGCAGAAGATTACTGTGATTTGCTTGGATGCAGAATGGGAGAGAATTTCTCAACAACATCAGTCAAATCCTGATAGCGCCGTTGGGCCAGAAAACCTCGCTTATATCATCTATACATCCGGGTCTACTGGCAAGCCAAAAGGGGTTATGGTGCAGCATCACTCTTTGGCGAATTATACCCAGGCTGCAAGTGTCGAATATGGCATTGAAGCGAACGATCGCATTCTTCAATTTGCTTCCCTCAGCTTCGATGTCAGTGCTGAAGAAATTTATCCCTGTTTAACGCGAGGCGCAACTCTGGTACTGCGCGAAAATTCCATGTCAGACAGTATTTCTTCCTTCCTACAAAAGTGCCGGGAGTGGGAAATCACCGTCCTGAATTTGCCGACAGCTTACTGGCACGAATTCACAGCCATGCTCAGTACCAAAACCCAAGAATTTCCCCCGTCAGTGCGCTTGACAATTATTGGTGGAGAAGCAGCGCTTCCAGCGTCGCTAGATCGGTGGCAAAAGTGCGTATCAGAAAAAGTGCGGCTTGTTAATGCTTATGGCCCCACAGAAACAACGATTTCCGCGACGTGGTGCCAGTTATCGGCAAATATTTCTACTGCAAAATCTCTGCCGATTGGTCGTCCAATTCCAAATGCCCGCACCTATGTACTCGATGCTAATTTGCAACCTGTTCCGATCGGAGTTCCCGGCGAACTTTATATCGGGGGTGCAGGGGTTGCGAGAGGATATATCAACCGTTCAGAGTTGAATCGAGAAAAATTTATTCCCGATATTTTTAGCAAAGTGCAAGGCGATCGCCTTTACAAAACAGGCGATTTAGTCCGCTATCTCCCCGATGGGAATTTAGTATTTCTCGATCGCACCGATCGCCAAGTGAAAATTCGCGGTTTCCGCATAGAGTTAGGAGAAATCGAATCAGCACTCAGCCAACATCCAGACGTGCAAGAAGCAGTAATTCTCGCGCGTGAGGAAGATTTAGGCGGAAAGCGTTTAATCGCCTACCTCGTCTTAAACTCAGCAGTCGCGGGCGGGCACGGAGGCACCGCCCCTACGCACTCTGCACTGATTAAAAATCTGCGCTCTTTTCTCCGGGAACAACTGCCAGATTATATGGTTCCTGCCAGTTTCATGTTTTTAGAAGCGATGCCACTGACACCAAACGGCAAGGTAGATTTTAAGGCACTTCCCGCACCGGAAACGAACAGTTCAGATGCGGATTTTATCGCTCCTCAGACTTTAGAAGAACAAGTATTAGCTGATATTTGGGCGGAGGTTCTGGGTTTAAAACAGGTGGGAATCAATGACAATTTCTTTGAGTTGGGAGGTCACTCTTTGTTAGCAACTCAACTAATTGCCAAGGTGCGCGATCGCTTTCAAGTTGAGCTATCGTTGCGCTGTCTGTTTCAATCCCCCACTGTCGCCAGTTTGGCAGTTGCGATCGCACAAGCTCAGAGCCAGCAGTCGCCCGAACCCCTGATTTCACTGCCCACGATCGCCCCCGATGCTCAAAATCGCTACCAACCCTTTCCGCTCAACGAAATGCAGCAGGCGTACTGGATCGGGAGAAATAGCTTCTTTGAAATGGGCAATGTTGCGATTCACGGTTATGTAGAAATTGAGAGCGACGAGTTAGATTTAGAGCGGTTTAGCCTCGCGTGGGAGCGAGTTGTAGAGCGTCACGATATGCTGCGGGCGATCGTCCTTCCGAATGGACAGCAGCAAATTCTGGAAAAGGTATCCGCTTATAAAATTGAGGTTTTGGATTTGCGATCGATCGCTCCAAAAGTTGCCGGCGAACAACTCGAAGCAATCCGCGATCGCCTTTCCCACCAAGTGCTACCGCTCGATCGCTGGCCGCTATTCGAGATTTGCGCTTCCAAAATTAATAAACGCCGCATCCGCCTCCACATCAGCATTGACGCCTTGTGCATAGACGGCTGGAGTTTTCAAATTTTGTTTGGAGATTTGGTCAAGTTTTACCGAAATCCCCATACTGCGATCGCGCCCTTGCAACTGTCTTTCCGCGACTGCGTGTTAACCACGATCGCCTTAGAAAAATCCCCACTTTACCAGCAATCCTTAGATTACTGGCTCCATCGCCTCAAAACCCTGCCACCAGCGCCGGAATTGCCCCTCGCTAAACACCCGAATTCCTTAACACAGCCGCGATTTAAACGCTGGAGCGATCGCTTAGATTTCTCAACTTGGCAGCGACTCAAAACGCGCATAGCTCGCGCCAGCCTCACTCCTACGGGTTTATTGCTCGCCGCCTATGCGGAGGTGCTTTCCCTGTGGAGCAAAACACCTCGGTTTACCCTCAACGTGCCGCGCTTTAATCGCCTTCCCCTGCATTCTCAAGTTGAGGAGATTATTGGAGAATTTGCCTCATTTACTTTGCTAGAAATAGATAACTCCAAGCAAGAAAGTTTTGAAGTACGAGCCAAGCGACTGCAAGAACAGCTTTGGCAAGATTTAGAACACCAATATGTTAGCGGTGTGCGCGTTTTGCGAGAACTCGCCCAAGCGCAAGGTACAACGGCAGCGTTGATGCCGGTCGTGTTTACGATCGATCCGCAAAACGCGCCAGGGGAAGATACTTCTATCTTCTCTCTCATTCAAGAATTGGGAGAATTGGTGCACATTATCGGTCAAACTCCGCAAGTTTGGATCGACGCGCAATTTACCGAAACTGCCCAGGGGCTGTCTTTTAGCTGGGATGCGGTGGAAGAACTCTTCCCGCCAAGACTGATCGATGAGATGTTTGATGCCTACTGTCGCCTATTGCAAAGCCTCGCGAATGAAGAGGAAACTTGGCAGAAAACGGTGCAGTTTCAGCAAGCTTTTACTAACGGTATTGATGCACCTATTCCCGATGGATTGCTGCACGAATTGTTTGCTGAGAAAGTCGCGTCGCGATCGCACGAACCCGCTGTCATTACGCGCGATCGTACCCTCACCTACGAGGAACTCTATCGGCGATCGAATCAAGTCGCTCATCGCTTGCGAAATCTCGGAGTTCGCCCTAATCAATTGGTTGCCGTCGTCATGGATAAAGGATGGGAGCAAGTCGTCGCTGTCTTGGGAATTCTAGCCTCTGGAGCTGCTTATTTACCCGTAGATGCGGCGCTACCAAAAGAGCGGCTTTGGTATGTGCTGGACAATGGTGAAGTTGAGATTGTTTTGACACAATCTCAGTTAAATCAACGCTTGGAATGGCCGAAAAATGTGCGGCGAATTTGTCTCGATACTGAGGAATTAGCAACAGAAAGCGGCGAAGCTTTGGAATCAGTGCAGGAGGCGGAAGATTTAGCTTATGTGATTTATACTTCCGGCTCAACTGGCTTGCCGAAAGGCGTGGCGATCGCCCACCGAGGTGTAGTCAATGCGATCGCTCAAACGAACCAAGTATTTAATGTGGTCGAGTGCGATCGCGCGATCGCAGTCACCGCACTGCACCACGATATGTCCGTTTACGATATTTTCGGCATCCTAGCAGCCGGGGGTGCGATCGTCATTCCCGATGCCACACAACGGCTAGACCCCGCTCACTGGGCCCAATTGATGGTAAAAGAGCGCGTCACCATTTGGAACTCGGTTCCGCCGATGATGGAAATGCTGCTCGATTACGCTGCTGGACGTTCTGAGGTGTTGCCTGAGTGCTGGCGCTGGGCGTTTCTCGGCGGAGACTGGATACCGATAACCCTGCCCCAGAGGTTAAGGGCGATCGTCCGTGAATGTCGCGTTGTCAGTGTCGGCGGGCCAACCGAAACTACCCTTTGGAATATTTGGTATCCGGTAGAAACTGTTGATTCTTCTTGGAAAAGCATTCCCTACGGATCGCCGATCGCCAATACACGCTATTACATTTTGAATGAAAGGCTAGAAGACTGTCCCGTCTGGGTTGCCGGCGAGATGTGCTGTGCGGGAGTTGGGCTGACAAAAGGATACTGGCGGAATGAAGAAAAAACTCGCGCCAGTTGCCTCACGCACCCCGTCACGGGCGATCGCTTGTACCGAACGGGAGATTTAGGGCGCTTCCTCCCTGACGGCAATATCGAATTTTTAGGACGAGAAGATTTCCGCCTGAAAATTCGAGGATTCCGCATCGAAGCCGGAGAAATTGAAGCTGCTTTGAACGAGCACCCAGCAGTCAAAGCATCCATTGTCACCGCATTCGGAGAAAATCACAGTCAAAAGCGCTTAGTAGGGTATATTGTTCCCCAACAAAATGCTGTCCTTGCGACTGAAGAATTGCGCCAATTCCTGAGAGAAAAACTGCCCGATTATATGGTGCCGTCTGCATTGATAATTCTGGAGGCGCTGCCGCTTTCGGCGAACGGCAAAGTCAACCGCAAGGCTCTGCCAGAACCGGATGCTGCAATTCCCGAAGCAAAGATTTTTGTCGCACCGCGCACCCCTATTGAGGCAATGTTAGCGAGAATTTGCTGTGAGGTTCTCGGCATTGAGCAGTTAAGTATTACCGATAACTTTTTTGAACTAGGAGGAAATTCGCTGCTGGCAATTCAATTAGCAGCAAAGATACGAGAATCTTGTCAGATAGAGTTGCCTTTGTGCGATATTTTTGCAGGGCGATCGCTCGCCGTACTTGCAGAAAAGATTGCTGAAGCCAAAAACCAAAATGCGGTCGTTGAAGAACCCGCGATCGTTCCCGTTTCGCGATCGGCGTACCGCAGGTCACTGTCATCTTTGCGCTAACCACAATTCAGTGATGAGTCATGAGTTAGCAGCCAATAATATCAAATCCGGTAGCATCGGAATTAATATTACCCACAGCCAGGACACGGCAGTGCCGTGTCCCTACAATTAATCGCGGTAGGGAAACGGCACTGCCGTGTCCTCTATATTATTCCGGTGCTCATAACCAATCCCCAAATATCTGCTGCAATCCCAATTACCAATTACCAGCTACTAATCCCATGACGGTGCATTTTTCCGAAAAACCTCCAACAGATACTCGCGACTCTGCGAATACTTCCGAAGAAGAAGTATTTGCATTTCCCACCTCTTTTGCCCAGCAAAGACTGTGGTTTATCGATCAATTAGAACCGGGAAATCCTTTTTACAATCTTCCGGCGGCTGTCTTACTGAAAGGCAAGCTAAATGTAGTAGTGCTAGAACGAAGTTTCAAGGAAATTGTGCGCCGTCACGAAGCTTTGCGAACGACATTTGCCACTGTAGACGGTCAACCTGTGCAGGTGGTTGGTGAAAATTTTAATTTCGGACTGCAACTTTTAGACTTGCAAAAATTGTCCGAAATTCAACGAGAAGCGGAAGTCAAAAAACTGGCAGCAGCAGAAGCTAGCAAACCTTTTGACCTCACCAAAGGGCCGCTGTTGCGAGCTAATTTGCTACAGTTAGATGCTGAGGAATATGTCTTGCTGCTGACGCTGCACCACATTATTTTTGATGGCTGGTCAATCGGAGTCTTTCTGCAAGAATTAGCAGCACTTTATGAAGCGTTTTCGATTGGCAAACCATCCCCACTTCCCGAACTTCCCATCCAGTACGCCGATTTTGCTATTTGGCAGCGGGAATGGCTGGCGGGCGATTCCGTGGGGGATAGCTTCGCTTCACGCTTGCAAACTCAACTTAACTACTGGAAAAAGCAGCTCAGTGGCGCTCCCCCCTTGCTGGAATTGCCAGCCGATCGCCCCCGTCCCCCCGTGCAAACCTATCGGGGCGCGAAAGAATCATTGCTCATCCCGAAAACGCTAACGGCAGCCCTCAAAAAGCTCAGCCGCCAGGAAAATGCCACCCTGTTTATGACCCTGTTAGCAGCCTTTAAAACGTTGCTCTATCGCTATACAGGACAGGCAGATATCCCCGTTGGTTCTCCCATCGCCAACCGCAACAGAGCGGAAATTCAAGGGCTAATCGGGTTTTTTGTCAATACTTTGGTATTGCGAACTGATTTGTCAGGCGATCGCACTTTTCGGCAGTTGCTCGATCGCATTCGGGATGTGAGTTTGGAAGCTTACGCTCACCAGGATTTGCCGTTTGAGAAATTGGTTGAAGAGTTGCAACCAGAGCGAAATTTGAGCTACAATCCGCTGTTTCAAGTAGCTTTTGTTTTGCAAAGTGCGCCCGTTGCTGCTGAATCAATTGCCGGACTCAATCTCACTCTTTTAGATATTGAAAATCAGACAGCAAAAGTTGATTTAACCCTGCATTTAGAAGAACAGCAGGAAGAAATTAGCGGTCAGTTTGAATACAGCACAGATTTATTTGATGCAGCCACAATCAATCGGATGGCGGGGCATTTTCTCACCTTGCTGGAGGGCATAGCTGCCAACCCCGATCGGCGGATTGAAGAGTTGCCGTTGCTGGGGGAAAAAGAGCGGCATCAGTTGTTGGTAGAGTGGAATGACACCCGCGCCGATTATTCGAGCGATCGCTGCATTCATCAATTATTTGCAGCGCAGGTCGATCGAACTCCCGATGCCATTGCAGTCGTATTTGAAGACCAAAAACTCACCTACCGCGAGCTGAATGAACGAGCCAACCAACTCGCACATTACCTGCAGCATCTCGGCGTTAAACCAGAAGTTTTGGTGGGAATTTGCGTCGAGCGAGCGATCGATACAATCGTCGGTATTCTCGGTATTCTCAAAGCTGGGGGCGCTTATGTTCCGATCGATCCAGCCTACCCGCGCGATCGCCTTGCTTTTATACTCGAAGACGCACAGGTAAATGTGCTGCTGAGTGAGAAAAAGTTGTTGCCAAATCTGCCTAAATCCAGCGCCAAAATCGTTTGTCTCGATGCCGATCAAAGTGCTTTCTCCCAACACAGCAAAGAAAATCCCGCCAGCGCCACCACTGCCGAAAATCTCGCCTATATTATCTACACTTCTGGCTCAACTGGCATCCCCAAAGGCGTTTTAGTTTCTCACTCAAACGTCCTCCGCCTGTTTGCTGCTACCCAGTCGTGGTACAACTTCAACGAGCAAGATGTGTGGACGCTGTTTCACTCTTATGCCTTTGATTTCTCAATCTGGGAAATTTGGGGCGCTTTGCTATACGGCGGGCGACTCGCGATCGTGCCTTATTCAGTCAGCCGATCGCCCCAAGAATTTTACAACTTGCTATGCAAAGAAAAGGTAACAGTTCTCAACCAAACTCCTTCTGCATTTTACCAGTTGATAAAAACAGAAGAATCTGTTGGAATTGGCGAAGATTTAAGCCTGCGCTTAGTAATTTTTGGCGGGGAAGCTTTAGACTTGCAAAGCTTAAAACCTTGGTTCGATCGGCACGGCGATCGGCATCCCCAACTTGTCAATATGTATGGCATTACAGAAACCACAGTCCACGTTACCTATCAGCCGCTGACTGTCGCTGATTTAAGTAAAAATGCCAGCCTTATTGGCCGTCCAATTCCTGACTTGCAAGTTTACCTGCTCGATCGCAACTGTCAACCCGTTCCGATCGGCATTCCTGGGGAAATTTACGTTGGTGGCGCTGGCGTCGCGCGGGGCTATCTCAATCAGCCAGAATTAACGGCCCAGCGGTTTATTTCCAATCCCTTTAATGACAGTTTGAAAGCGCAGTTGTACAAATCGGGAGACTTAGCTCGCTACCTACCGAATGGCGATATTCAATACTTGGGACGAATTGATCACCAAGTAAAAGTGCGTGGTTTCCGCATCGAATTAGGAGAAATTGAAGCAGCACTAGGACAGCATTCCGATGTGTCCCAGGCTGTAGTTATAGTGCGAGAAGATGTACCGGGCGATAAGCGATTAATAGCTTATATCATTGCTAACTCAGCAGCACAAAATAAGCATTCAATACTGATTCACGAACTGCGCTGCTTTCTGAAAGAAAAATTGCCTGAATACATGATACCTGCTGCTTTTGTGACACTGGAGGCGCTGCCTTTAACAAACAACGGTAAAGTCGATCGCAAAGCCCTGCCTGCACCGGAGCGCGATCGCCCAGAACTCGAAGAGGCATTCGCCGCGCCCACCACGGCTATTGAGAAAATCCTGGCAGAAATTTGGGCGCAAGTATTGGGGTTAGAACAAGTTGGAATTGACGACAATTTCTTTGAATTGGGCGGCGATTCTATCCTCAGCATTCAAGTCATTTCTAAAGCCAATCAAGCTGGGTTGCGACTCACACCAAAAAAACTATTTCAATACCAAACTATTGCCCAATTAGCCACCGTAGTCAATACAGACAAATTAAACTTAACTGAACAAGAATTAATCATTGGCGAAGTTCCGCTGACACCGATTCAGCAATGGTTTTTCGAGCAAAATCTCTCCGATCCGCACCACTGGAATCAGGCGGTGCTTTTAGAGTTGCAGCAACCTCTCGAACCTGCATTAATTGAGTCAGTTTTGCAGGAATTGCTGAAGCACCACGACGCGCTGCGCCTGCGTTTTGTGCGAGGAGAATCTGGCTGGCAGCAGGATCTCGCCAATCCCGACGAGGTTGCGACCTTTACCTGCATTGATTTGTCATCGCTACCTTCAGAAAAGCGAGAAGCCGCTTTCCAAACCGCCGCCAATCAGTTGCAAATTAGTTTAAATTTATCCGAGGGGCCATTACTTCGCGCTGCCCTATTTGACTTGGGTCAACATCAGCCAAATCGCTTGTTATTGGCCATTCATCACTTAGCGGTTGATGCTGTTTCTTGGCGAATTTTAATTGAGGATTTCCAGACAGCTTATGGGCAGATTAGCCGCGGTGAAACAGTCGCGCTCCCGCCCAAAACAACCTCATTTAAGCAGTGGGCAGAACGCTTGCAGGAGTGGGCGCGATCGCCAGAATTGCAGGGAGAGTTCGATTACTGGTTCGCCCTTTCTCATCAACCAACTTCTAGCTTGCCAATAGATTTCCCCACAGCAGCTAATTTAGTTGCATCTGAAAAAACAGTATCCGTTGCTTTGAGTGTTGAAGAAACAAAACTGCTCTTACAAGAAGTACCTGCCGTTTACCGCACTCAAATTAACGATGTATTGCTAACTGCTTTAGGTCAAGCATTTGCACGCTGGACTGGCAATAACTCACTTTTACTTGACTTAGAAGGTCACGGACGCGAAGATATATTTGAGGGAGTAGATTTGTCGCGCACAATCGGCTGGTTTACAGCAGTTTTTCCTGTCCTGTTAAATTCAGAAAAACATTCCGATCTAGGCTCTGCCCTCAAATTAGTGAAAGAGCAGTTACGTGCAGTACCAAATCGCGGCATCGGCTTTGGTGTCCTGCGATATTTAAACGAAGAAACGGCTAAAAAAATCTCTAATTTCCCGCTAAGTGAGGTAAGCTTTAATTATCTCGGACAGTTTGACCAAGTGCTGCCAAAATCTTCTTTATTAATGCTGTCTTCCGAGCCGAGTGGCCCCCTTCGCAGCCCGCGCGGAAATCGGCGTTACCTACTGGAAATTAACGGATTTATTGCCAGCGGCAAGCTGCAATTAGATTGGACGTACAGCGAAAGTATTCACCGACGAGAAAGCATTGAAAATTTAGCAACGGGCTTTATAGAATCGCTGCGATCGCTAATTCAATACTGTCTGTCACCCGACGCTGGTGGCTGCACTTTTTCTGACTTTGCAGAGTTTAAGTGGAGCCAGTGGAGCCAGGACGATTTAGATAACATTACCGCAATTTTGGGAGAGCTTTAATATGATCAAAGGCAATATCGAAGATTTTTATCCCCTCTCCCCAGCGCAGCAGGGCATTCTCTTTCATTCCCTTTACCAGCCAGAATCGGGCGTATATTTCGGGCAACTGCTATGCGTCTTGCGCGGCGATCTCAATGTTTCTGCATTTAGAAATAGTTGGCAAAAAGTTGTAGAGCGACATCCCATTTTGCGGACTTGTTTCGTGTGGGAAAATTTGAAAGAACCCGTGCAAGCGGTGCGTAAGCAGGCTGCATTATCTTGGCAGGAAATAAACTGGCGATCGCTCTCTGCGTCAGAACAACAACAGCAGTTAGAAACATTCCTCAAAGCCGATCGAGATCGGGGCTTTGACTTGAAATCAGCTCCCTTGATTCGCATTACACTGGCGCAGTTAGAAGCAGATACTTTTCAGTTTATTTTGAGCCACCACCACTTGGTTTTAGATGGGTGGTCGCTGGCGATCGTGCTTGAGGAAGTTTTTGCATTTTATCAAGCCTTCTCCCAGGGCGAGGAATTGCACCTCAAACGCCCTCGCCCTTATCGGGATTACATCGCGTGGCTGCACCAGCAAGATTTATCTGCGGCTGAGTCATTTTGGCGGCAAACTCTCAAAGGTTTTGCAGATCCAACTGCGATCGCCCGATGCAATATTGTCGCGGGAAACCGTTTAGAAAGTAGTGGCGAACAGCAGGTGATATTTTCTGCAACAGCCACGGCCACACTGCAATCTGCCGCGCGGCAGCATCAGCTAACATTAAATACCCTCGTACAGGCAGCTTGGGCGCTACTTTTGAGCCGATACAGTGGCGAGGAAGATGTGGTTTTTGGTACGGTTGTCTCCGGGCGACCGCCAGATTTAATCGGTGCTGAATCGGTAGTGGGACTGTTCGTAAATCCTCTGCCAGTGCGCGTAAAAATCAACCCACAGGATGTTATTTTATCCTGGTTGAAAGAACTCCAAGCGCAACAAGTTGAGGCGCGGCAGTATGAGTACAGCCCCCTCGTTGAGGTGCAGGGGTGGAGCGAAGTTCCTCGGAGTTTACCTTTATTTGAGAGTTTCGTCGTTTTTGAGAATTATCCCTCGGATGCTTCTTTGCAGGAGAAGATTCACAACTTAAAAGTAGAGAATATTCGCTCCTTGGAAACAACGAATTATCCTCTAACGGTGATGGTGATGCCCGGTGCGGAATTGACGCTGAAAATCATTTTCGATCGTAGCTACTTTGAGGACACTGCGATTCCCTTCGGGATAGCTTCGCTTCACGCGCGGATGCTCAAACACCTGCAAACTTTACTGGAAGGAATGGCTGCCAATCCTCACCAAAAACTCTCCAATTTATCCTTATTGAGCGCCGCTGAACAACAACAATTACTTGTCCAGTGGAACGACACCCAAGCGGATTACCCCAAAAATTCCTCAATTCACGAATTATTTGCAACACAAACAGAGCGAACCCCAGATGCAGTGGCTGCAATTTGCGAAAATGAACAATTGACTTACCGCGAATTGAATGCCAAAGCCAATCAACTCGCGCATTACCTGCAAACTCTCGGTGTCAAACCAGAAGTTTTGGTGGGAATTTGCTTAGAGCGATCGCTGGAAATGCTGGTGGCCATTTTGGGCATTTTAAAAGCCGGTGCCGCTTACGTTCCTCTCGATCCTGCTTATCCCCAAGAACGCCGATCCTTCATGCTAGCAGACGCAAAAGTTCCGGTGCTTTTGACTCACAAAAACCTCCTAGAAACCCTCCCCGAACACAGCGCTAAAGTCGTCTGTATCGACGCCGAATGGCAGGAAATTTCCCGCGAGAGCGATCGCAACCCCGCTGTTAAAGTGGAAGCTGAAAACCTCGCTTACGTCCTCTACACTTCCGGCTCGACAGGCACTCCCAAAGGCGTACTCGGCACCCACCGAGGCACAGTCAATCGCTGTTTTTGGAACCCCTACCCTTTGATCGCAGAAGATATTTGCTGTCAAAAAACTTCCTTAAATTTTGTCGATTCAATTTGGGAAATCTTTGCTCCTTTGCTGCATGGGTTGCCAACTGTGATTATTCCCGATCGAGCCGTCAAAGATATTAACCAATTCCTTCAAACCTTATCAAAGCAAAATGTAACGCGACTGGTTTTGGTTCCTTCTTTGTTGCGCGCCATCTTAGATTCCTTCCCTGATTTAGACAGGCGTTTGCCTCAATTAAAGTATTGGATTTGCAGCGGAGAAACTCTGCCGCTGGAACTTTGCCAGCAATTTCGAGAGCAGATGCCCCAGCGGGTATTAATCAATCTTTATGGCTCTTCGGAAGTAGCTGCGGATGTGACGTGGTACGATGCAACTCACTGTGTCGAGAAAGTTCCAATTGGTCGCCCGATCGCCAACACGCAAATTTACCTGCTCGATCGCAATTTGCAACCCGTTCCCATAGGAATTCCCGGCGAGATTTACGTCGGGGGCGATGGATTGGCAAAAGGCTACTTAAACCGCCCCGAATTAACCTCGGAGAAATTTATTTCTAATCCGTTTGGGCAAGAAAAATTAAATTTTAGCGGAAATTATCCTCAAAAAGTTTTGTTCAAAACAGGCGATATCGGTTGTTACCTGCCGGATGGTAATATAGAATTTCTGGGCCGTAGTGATTGCCAAGTAAAAATTCGCGGTTTCCGCATCGAACTAGGAGAAATAGAGGCAGCACTTTCTCAACATTCTTCTGTGTCCACCGCTGCTGTTTTGCTTCAAGAAAATGAACCAAGCCGTCAACGCCTAGTCGCTTACCTAGTTCCTAACTCAGAGTTCAGAAATCAGCAGCCAGAACTTATTTCCGAACTGCGTTCATTCTTAAAGCACAAACTGCCCGATTACATGGTGCCTTCAGCTTTTGTGCTATTAGATGCGTTGCCACTAACGCCCAACGGAAAAATTGACCGCCTCGCCTTATCTCAAAAGTGCGATTACGTTTCTGATGAAACAGCCTTCACTGAGCCACAAACGCCCACAGAGAAAGAAATTGCTGAGATTTGGACTGCTCTTTTAGGGCTAGAAAAAGTAGGAACTAACCAAAGCTTTTTTGACCTCGGCGGCCACTCTCTGATGGCAACACGGTTAATATCGCGAGTGCGATCGTGCTTTGGGGTAGAGTTAGCGCTGTGCGATTTTTTTGCCGCTCCCACCATTCAGAATTTAGCTGAACTAATCGAGGAAGAAATTCTGGCAAATGCCGATTCTAACCAGATAGATCAATTGCTCGATCTCTTAGAAAAGAGTGATGGAGAGTCAGCACAAACTGTGATGCTGACTGATATCATGTCCGGTCGATTACCCTGATTCCTGTAGGGGCGGGTTCACCAATAATATTTGCCAAAAACAAACAATCTCAAAAACCCGCCCCGGCCTATGTATTATGGGCGATGTATCGGACATGATATGAGTAAATATCGGGTTGGTAAAAAAGCACAAAAAGCCCTTTTTCCCTTAAGGCGTGGGGAATAGGAGATTTAAAAAGCCCATTTAACAGGATTAATCTGATGAACAAACTAACAGTAAAAACCAAAAATTCTCAAGATATAATGCAGCCATTAACAGCCTCAAAAACCCCAATTGAAGAAAAGTTAATGGAGCTATTCAGTGCCTCAGAAAAGTCATTTTTGGCAGAGGAAGCAATGGAGGAGCGAATTTCTGCGATTGTTCAAGACTTTTTGTACGCAAAAACCGCGAGTACAGATCTTGACTTAGAGTTAATTATTCAGGAGTTTAGGGAAAACAAAATTCCCGCCTTTCCTACAGATGTTGGGAATTATATCGATGATTTTGCCAAAACCCTCGTTGCCCATTCCATTCACACATCTTCCCCCCGATATATCGGTCACATGACGAGCGCACTTCCCTATTTTGTGCGCCCGATCGCGAAGCTTTTAACCGCGATGAATCAAAATTTAGTCAAGATGGAAACTGCAAAAGTTTTAAGCCCCTGCGAGCGCCAGACTTTAGCAATGATGCACCGATTAATTTACGATTTTTCTGAGGATTTTTATAACCAGCACATTCAAAAAAGTGACAGCACGCTCGGTATCATGGTAACGGGCGGCACCCTAGCTAATATCACAGCCATGTGGTGCGCTCGCAACGCTTCTTTCGGGCCAAAAAATAACTTTAGTGGCATTGAAAAAGAAGGTTTGTACGCAGCTTTAGAGTTTTACGGTAACAAGGGAATGGTGATAATCGGCTCCAGTTTGATGCACTATTCTTTTGAAAAGGCTGCCGGTTTATTAGGCATTGGCGATCGCAGTCTCATAAAAGTTCCAACCGATTCCAATCACCGCATGGATTTGGCAGCGCTGCGCCAAACTGTAGCCGAATGTCGCGATCGCAATCTGCACATTCTGGCAATTATCGGTGTTGCAGGCAGCACCGATTCGGGAAGTATCGATCCGCTTCCAGAAATAGCCGCGATCGCGCAAGAAGCAAACGCTCACTTTCACGTCGATGCCGCTTGGGGTGGCCCCGTGCTTTTTTCCGAACGTCACCGACACAAATTCGCAGGTATTCAACTAGCAGATTCCGTCACCATAGATGGACACAAACAAATGTATTTGCCAATGGGAATCGGCATGGTTTTATTCCGCAATCCCCAAACCGCCAAAGTTATTGAAAAACACGCGCCCTACACGGTGCGAAAAGAGTCCATCGATCTAGGCAAGCGATCTCTCGAAGGCTCTCGATCGGGTGCGAGTTTGTTCTTGCAAGCAGCGTTGAATATCATCGGCCATCAAGGCTATGAGTTTTTGATAGATGCAGGCATCCATAAAACCCAGCACTTGGCCAATTTAATTCGGGAAAGTCCAGAATTTGAATTGCTGCTAGAACCAGAAATTAATATTCTTTTATACCGCTACATTCCAGAAACATTCAGGGGGAAAGCAGCCAAAAAACAACTGGCAGAAGCAGACAACCACTTCATCAATCAATTTAACGAGCGCCTTCAGGAGGCCCAGCGGCGAGCCGGTCACACCTTCGTATCGCGAACAACCGTGCAAAACACCTGTTATGGCAAAACCATTCCCATTGTTGCTTTTCGAGTCGTCCTTGCCAACCCCCTCACCACTGAAGCAGATATCAACTTTGTTTTAAACGACCAGCTCAAAATAGCAGCAAAGCTTTCCTTAACGATCGCAAACAGCGACAACTACGAGGAGGTAAATTATGATGTCTACTAATCGTTCAGAACGACTAAAAAACCTCTCGCCCCAGCAGCGAGCGCTCCTCCTCAAAGCATTGGGCAAAGAGGCAGTACAGGCCGAGCAATCTAAGCGTATTCCCAGGCGATCGCAGCAAGATTCTGCTCCCCTTTCTTTTGCCCAACAACGGCTGTGGTTCCTCGATCGATTGTCTCCCGAAAACCCTGCCTACAACCTTCCTGCTGCTGTGCATTTGCAAGGACAATTGAATTTGTCAGCACTGCAACAAACACTCAATGAAATTGTCCGGCGTCACGAAGTTTTACGGACTGCTTTTGCAGAAGTAGACGAGCAACCTGTCCAACTGATTTCTTCTTCCTTAAATTTCGCTTTGTCGGTGGTAAACTTGCAACATTTACCAGAAACTGAGCAGCAAGCTGAAATTGAGCAGCGTACTCTTGAAGAAGCCCAACGCCCCTTTGATTTAACGCGATCGCCCTTACTGCGAGGCACTCTCCTGCAACTTGGTTCGGCAGAATATGTGTTACTGCTAACGATACACCACATTATTTCTGATGGTTGGTCTATGGGCGTATTGGTGCGAGAAGTGGCCGCACTTTATGAAGCTTTTTCCACTGACAAACCCTCTGAGTTGCCTGAACTTCCCGTACAGTATGCCGACTTCGCCAGTTGGCAGCGGCAGCATTTCCAAGGAGAGAAATTAGAAAAACAGCTCGCTTATTGGAAACAGCAATTGGGAGGCGCTTTAGCTGTGCTGTCAACAGATAAGCAGCGCTCTCCCGTGCCAAGTTTCCGAGGATCGCAGCAATCTTTTGTGATTTCTGCTTCTTTAACTGAAAGGCTAAAAACGCTCGGTCAGAAACAAGATATAACCCTATTTATGACTTTGCTGGCAGCATTTCAATCCTTGCTATTTTGCCAAATAAAGCAGGAAAATCTCGCCATTGGCTCTCCAATTGCCAACCGCAACCTCCTGGAATTAGAGGAATTAATTGGATTTTTTGTTAATACTTTAGTGCTACGAATTGACACAGCAGGTAATCCAACTTTCCGCGAACTACTTCGTCGAACACGCGAGGTAGCATTAGCAGCTTACGCTCACCCCGATGTCCCTTTTGAAAAGCTCGTCGTGGAATTGCAGCCGGAGCGAAATCTCAGCTATAACCCGCTATTTCAAGTGTGGTTTGTTCTCCAGAATGCACCCATACCCCCCCTGAAATTAGGCGATTTGACCTTGAGCATTCTGGAATTCGATGTCGGTATGTCTAGACACGACTTAAGCCTCACTCTCTGGGAGATTTCAGAAGGAATTCAAGGCTTATTTGAGTACAAAACAGACTTGTTTGAAGCTGCGACTATTGCCCGAATGGTGAGAGGTTTCCAAGCCCTCCTCAACCAGGTAGTCATCCAGCCAGATATCAAGATGGACGACTTGGCTAAAATTCTTGCCGAAGTCGAAAGGCAGCACCAAATCGAGCAGGAAAAACAAATTCATAGTTCCGGGATTAACAAATTAAAAATGGCTAAACGCAAAGTTATGAACAGTTTTACATGATGGCTCAATCTCTCATATTTATTCTGGAAAAATGAATAAAATTTTCACCAATTTTGCAAAAATTATGACAAATACAGAAACAAAAAATCTCAATTCCCAAAAGTTAGGAGCAGTTAGGCGAAAAGCCGTCAGCCTGTCCTCAGAGGAATTAGTCAAAACCGCCTATCTCCAGCCCGAAAACCTTCTACCTTTAGTTGTTCAGCCAACAGTAGAAAAATTAAATCTCGCGGGTTGGGCACAGAACAATCGCTCATCAATTGAAACACAGTTATCGAAGCATGGAGGAATACTTTTTCGAGGCTTTGAAGTTGGCGATGTGAATGGTTTCGAGCAGTTTATTCAAACTCTTGCTGGCGACTTGTTGGAATATTCTTTTCGCTCAACTCCGCGTAGCTTGGTGAGCGGAAATATCTACACTTCCACCGAGTATCCTGCCGAGCAATTCATCCCGTTGCACAATGAAATGGCTTATTCTCGCAATTGGCCACTGAAAATTGCTTTTTTCTGCGTTAAAAAAGCCGAACAAGGAGGAGAAACTCCGATCGCTAACAGCCGCAAAGTGTTTGAAACCCTGGATTCAAAGATTCAAGAAAAATTTGCCCAAAACAAGGTTATGTATGTGCGAAATTACGGCGGTGGCGTAGATTTGTCCTGGCAAAATGTCTTCAATACTGATAGCAAAATTGAGGTAGAAAACTATTGCGAAAAAGCTGGAATTGAGTTACAGTGGAAAAGTGGCGATCGCTTGAGAACTCGGCAAATATGTCAAGCTATCGCTCAGCACCCAAAAACGCAGGAAATGGTGTGGTTTAATCAAGCTCACCTCTTCCACATTTCCAATCTAGAACCCGTCGTTCGCAAAGAGCTTTTAACTTCTTTCAAGCAGGAAGATTTACCCCGCAATGCTTATTACGGCGATGGCTCGCCCATTGAAGATTTTATATTAGACGAAATTCGTCGCTGCTATCAGCAAGAAACGATACTTTTTCCTTGGGAAGAAGGAGATGTCTTGCTGCTAGATAATATGCTAGCCGCGCACGGACGCACCCCATTCTCTGGTTCGCGTCGAGTTGTTGTCGGGATGGCAGAACCGTTTAGCTGTCAAGATATTTAGACCCATGAAAGGAACAGTAGATATGCAAAATGAAACAATCGAAGGGTTTAGACTTTCTCCACAGCAACGACATTTGTGGGGGTTACAGCAAAATAATTCTCAACAGATATATCGTGTTCGAGGTGCAATTTTAATTTCAGGAAACCTCGATCGAGAGATTCTGAAAAAGGCGCTGCAAAATGTCGTAAATCGGCACGAAATCCTGCGTACTAGCTTTCACTGCTTGCCAGGGATGACACTACCCCTGCAAGCGATCGCCCGCACTGGTGAAATTCCTATCTCAGAACACAATCTGAGCGGTTTGTCTCCCGAAGAACAAGAAGCTAAAATTGAAGCGCTTTTTCAGCAACTAAACCTGCTTGCTTTTGATTTTGAGCGCGGCCCACTTTGGCATCTCTCTTTAGTAACTTTGGGGGAAAACAAGCACCTATTGCTGGCGAACTTCTCTGCCTTAATTGCAGATAGTGTCACCCTGAAAAATTTTACCCGCGAACTCAATCTTTCCTACTCAGCTTGTGGGCGCGGGGAAGAGTTCTCTGATGAGTCAATGCAATATGCCGATATTGCTGAGTGGCAAAATGAGTTACTCGAATCAGAAGAAACGGCAATCGGCAAAGAATACTGGCGCAAACTGAATCTTGAATCTTTGGATTGCTTAACGCTTCCTTGGGAAAAGCAGAATTCCGCTTCGGAATTTCAGCCGCTAGTAGAAAGGGTGGAAATTCGGGGTGATTTGTTGAACAGATTGGAAGCGATCGCGCAAAAACACCAAAGCGATATTTCTACATTCCTGCTGACTTGCTGGCAAATTTTAATTTGGCGGCTTACCAGACAGCCAAACCTGATAGTCGGCGTAACTGGAAACGGCAGGAAATATGAAGAATTAGAACACTCTCTGGGGCTGTTGAGTACCTATTTACCGCTACATTGCGACTTGCAAGACGAATTCAGTTTTGCAGAAGTTTGGCGACAAGTTGAGCTAAATCTCAAAGATATTCACACTTGGCAAGAATATTTTACCTGGGAAGAAACTCTAGAATCCGATAAAAGTAACGCTTTTTTGCCCATCTGCTTTGAGTGTGAAACAGAGCCAGAGAAATATGGCGAGTCTGGCGTTTCATTTTTCCTCGATCGGCAAGATGCCTGCCTAGAGCCATTCAAACTTAAACTTTCCTGTCTTTCACGAGGCAATTGCTTAATCACCGATTTTTGCTACGATCCGGCTTTATTTGAAGCTGAAGATATCAAACGCTTGTCAAAACACTTTCAGGCACTATTAGAAAGTGCAGTAAAAAGTCCACAAATTCCCATTAGTCAGTTAAATATACTTAGCGATCGCGATCGTCACCAACTTCTCATTGACTTTAACCAAACTCAAAAAGATTACCCGACAGACAAGTGCGTTCACCAGCTTTTTGAAGAACAAGCCGATCGCACGCCAGATAGCATTGCCGTTGTCTTTGAAAGTGAACAAATCACCTACCGAGAACTCAACGATCGCACCAATCAACTGGCCCATCACCTGCAAAACTTGGGAGTTGAGCCAGAGGCAATTGTCGGAATTTGCGTCGATCGCTCTTTAGAAACAATCGTAGGAATGCTGGGCATTCTCAAAGCCGGTGGTGCCTATTTGCCGATCGATCCGGCAACCCCAGTAGATCGCAAAGCACTCATGCTAGAAGACGCTCAGGTGAAGGTTTTGCTCGCACAACAGCGGCTCATCGAAAGCTTGCCGAAAACTCAGGCAAATATTGTTTGCATCGATCGAGATATTCCGACTGTTTCTGCCTCTTACACGCCCCCTGTTTCTACAGACAATTTAGCTTATGTCATCTATACTTCCGGTTCCACTGGCATCCCCAAAGGAGTAGCGATCGAACATCGACAACTGCTCAATTACCTGTACGCTATTCAGGAAAGATTAAACCTGCCATCTGGTGCCAGTTTTGCTACCGTTTCCACCTTCGCCGCCGACTTAGGAAACACAGCGATTTTCCCCGCCCTTTGTTTCGGCGGTTGCCTGCATATTATCTCCCAAGAACGCGCCACCGATCCAGAGGCACTGGGTGAATATTTTTCCCGCAATCCCATCGACTGCCTCAAAATAGTTCCCTCTCATCTAGCCGCCCTTTTAAATTCCTCCCAACCAAAGTCAATTTTGCCTGGGAAACGGCTTATTTTAGGTGGTGAAGCTGCCAAATGGAGCTTAATTAAAACACTTCGGAATCTTGCTCCCAGTTGCTCAGTCTTCAATCACTACGGGCCAACAGAAACAACTGTAGGTGTCCTGACTTATCAAGTCGAATTGGATAAAACTGGGTGCGATTTTGAGACGGTTCCACTCGGTCTTCCGATTGCCAACACTCAGATTTATATCTTGGATTCTTACTTGCAGTCGGTGCCGATAGGCGTACCTGGTCAACTGTACATCGGCGGTGAGAATTTGGCGCGCGGATATCTTAACCGCCCTGAATTAACCGCAGAAAAATTTATTCCCAATCCATTTGACACGCAAGCAAAGACGCGACTGTACAAAACCGGCGACTTGGCTCGCTATTTGCCAGACGGAAACATCGAATTTATCGGGCGAATTGACGACCAAGTAAAAATTCGCGGTTTCCGCATTGAATTGGGAGAAATTGAGGCGGTGCTGGGGCAACATCCAGATATCGCGCAGGCTGTAGTGGTGGCGCCAGAAGACGAGATGGCACAAAAGCGCCTCGTGGCTTATTTGATTTCTGAGCAGAAATCAGCACCAAGCAGCAGCGAACTTCGCCGTTTTTTAGCGACAAAATTGCCTGAGTACATGGTGCCTTGGGCTTTTGTAATGCTCAAAAGTTTGCCTTTAACTCCTAATGGAAAGATCGATCGGCGATCGCTGCCAGAACCTGACGAAATGCGGCCGGAGTTGACAGAAAACTTTGTCGCGCCTCGCACAAATATCGAGGAAGTTTTAGCCGCTATCTGGGCTGAAGTTCTCAAACTTGAAAAAGTCGGCATTTACGACAACT
Source organism: Microcoleus sp. N9_A1 (assembly GCF_036701795.1). NCBI lineage: Bacteria > Bacillati > Cyanobacteriota > Cyanophyceae > Oscillatoriales > Microcoleaceae > Microcoleus > Microcoleus sp. N9_A1. Next base: position 30,099 of record NZ_JAUBRI010000023.1, on the reverse strand, counting down.
TTTTTGAATTAGGAGGGCATTCCCTATTAGCCACTCAAGTAATTTCCAGAGTGCGCCAAGCATTTCAGGTCGAGTTGCCTTTGCACCGTTTATTTGAGTCTGCGACTGTCGCCGATTTTGCTGTAGCGATCACGCAAAAGCAAGTCGAACAAACAGACAGTGAAATGCTAGCGAGGGTGTTAGCAGACCTCGATCAACTTTCAGAAGCACAAATTCAGGAAATTCTCGCCCAGCAAGGAGTCAGCAAATGAGTGATTTAATTGAACGCATCGCGGGTCTTTCTCCTGAAAAGCGCGAGTTGCTGTTGCAGCGACTCAACCATAAAAAAGAAAGCGTTTCGCTAGCAAAAATTCTGCCTCAAAGTCGAGAGTCTAACACTTTTCCTCTGTCGTTTGCTCAACAGCGGTTATGGTTTTTTGAGCAACTAAATGCAGGCAACTTTACCTATCACATCGTCGCCGGCGTGCGTTTGACGGGAACACTCGACGCGAGAGCCCTCGATCGCAGTCTCAACGAACTTGTCAAGCGTCATGAAGTGTTGCGAACGGCTTTTAAAACAATAAACGGGCAACCCGTTCAGGCGATCGCTTCCAATCTGGAATTTAAAATTTTAGAAATAGATTTGCGATCGCTTCCTGAAACTGAACGCGATCGCGAAATTGAATGGTTGATCGCCGCAGAAGCAAAGCTTGCTTTCGATTTGTCACAAGCACCCTTATTACGTGCCAAATTGCTGCAATTGAGCGATTCAAACTGGGTGCTGCTATTGAGTACGCACCACATCATTTTCGATGCCTGGTCAATGGGAATATTCATTCAGGAACTCGCCACATTTTATCAAGCCTTTTGCACTGGCAAACCTTCTCCCCTTCCCGAACTGTCGGTACAGTACGCAGACTTTGCAAGTTGGCAGCGCCAGTGGTTGCAAGGAGAAGTTTTAGAGACGCAGCTTGATTACTGGAAAAAACAGCTCGGAGGCAATCTTCCTGTACTAAATTTGCCAACAGATCGCCCCCGCTCGGCAATACAAAGCTTCCGAGGTGCGGTGCATAAATTTACTATTCCCAAGGCAATCGCAGAGGAAATCGTCCAATTGAGCCAGCGGGAAAAAGCTACTTTATTTATGACCCTACTGGCAGCGTTTAAAACATTGCTTTATCGCTACACCGGGCAAGAAGATATTTTAGTCGGCTCGCCCATTGCTAACCGCAACCGACGCGAAATCGAGGAATTAATTGGCTTATTTGCTAACACTTTAGTTTTCCGAACCAATCTGTCGAACAACCCAACTTTTAAAGAGTTACTGGCTCGCGTGCGAGAAGTAGCTCTCGGCGCGTATAACCACCAGGATTTACCATTCGAGAAACTGGTAGAAATCCTACACCACGAACGAGATTTAAGTCATAATCCGCTATTTCAGGTGTTGTTCTCTCTGCGAAATGTTCGGACACCGCAGATAAAATTGCCAGGAGTGATGTTGAGCAATTTAGAAATAGAACGAAAAACGGCGAGATTTGATTTAGCGCTTGACCTGGAGGAAGGATTAGAAGGTATTAATGGAACGCTTGAGTATAGCCAAGATTTGTTTGACGCTAGCACTGCACGACGGATAGCCGGACATTTTATTACCTTACTAGAAAGTATAGCTACCAATCCCGAACAGCGCCTTTCAAATTTGCCAATCTTGACAAAACCTGAACAGCAGCAACTACTATTCGAGTGGAACAATACTCAATCGAATTTTCCGCAAGATAAGTGCATACATGAACTATTTGAAGCCCAGGCAGAACTGACACCAGATGCGATCGCTGTCGTTTTTGAAAATGAATGTCTGACTTACCGGGATCTGAACAAAAAAGCAAATAACCTCGCAAGTTACTTGCAAAAAATCGGTGTCAATCCAGAATTTTTGGTAGGAATTTATGTCGATCGCTCCCTAGACATGGTGGTAGGGCTTCTCGGCATCCTCAAAGCCGGTGGTGCTTACGTTCCCCTCGATCCAGCATATCCGCCAGAGCGCCTTGCATTCATGCTAGAAGACGCGCAAATTTCAGTGTTACTCACTCAGCAAAAACTATTAGAAACACTGCCAAAAAATAGCGCCTCTATCGTGTTTCTGGATGCAGATAGGGAAGGCATATCGAGCTGCGACGAGCCAGTCGTGGGTTTACAAAATTCCTCAAATTTAGCCTATGTCATCTATACTTCAGGCTCAACAGGTCAACCCAAAGGAGTGCAAATTTCCCACGCCTCTGCCGTTAACTTCTTGAGTTCTATGCACCAACAACTCGCGATCGCAGACGGCGATGTTTGGCTAGCAGTAACATCCTTATCTTTTGACATTGCAGCACTGGAACTGTTCCTGCCTATTACAACAGGTTCTCGCGTTGTTGTAGCCAGCCGAGAAGTGGCATCAAACGGGGAAAAGCTGTTAGAAACATTAACAAATTCTGGCGCGACAGTTATGCAAGCTACTCCAGCCAGTTGGAAAATGCTTTTAGCAGCAGGATGGCCGGGAAACAATCAATTAAAAATACTGTGCGGGGGAGAAGCTTTACCCCGACAGCTCGCCAATCAGTTGCTTTTGCGTGGCGCTGCTGTGTGGAATTTATACGGCCCTACAGAAACCACTATCTGGTCTACTCTCTATCAGGTCGATCGCAAAGATGAATCAGTTTCCATCGGTCGCCCGATTGCTAACACTCAAATTTTCATATTAGACCGCTATTTAATGCCGGTTCCCGTTGGCGTATTTGGCGAACTGCACATCGGCGGTGCCGGCTTATCTAGAGGCTACCTAAACCGACCGGAACTAACCGCAGAGAAGTTTATTCCTAACCCCTTTGCAGAGGACGGAATTCATGCTTCATGCTTCATTCATCCTTCATCGTTTATTCTTTCAGAACGCCTCTATAAAACCGGGGACTTGGCTCGCTATCTCCCAGATGGAAACATTGAATTTATGGGGCGCAGCGACCACCAGGTGAAAGTTCGCGGATTTCGCATCGAATTAGGCGAAATTGAAGCGGTACTCAGCCAATACCCAGCCGTGCGAGAAGCGATCGCACTGGTTCGAGAGGATAATCCGGGCGACAAGCGTTTAGTAGCTTATATCGTTGTTAACTCAGCACTCAAAACTCAAGAATCAGAACTTATTAATGATTTGCGCTCTTACCTGAAACAAAAACTGCCGCAGTACATGATTCCCTCAGCGTTTGTGTTGCTGGAAGCCATGCCTTTAACGCCTAACGGAAAAATCGATCGGCGATCGCTAAGAGCACCTGACACAAACACAGCGGAATTCGAGAGCAATTTTACCGAGCCTCGAACTCCCGACGAGCAATTAATAGCAGAAATTTGGGCGGAAGTTCTCGGTTTAGAGCGAGTTGGCATTCACGATAACTTCTTTGAATTGGGAGGTCATTCATTGCTGGCTACTCAGGCGATCGCCCGCCTGCGAGAAGCGTTTCAAATTGAATTGCCCCTGCGCGTTTTATTTGAATCGCCTACCGTCGCAACTGTGACCGAAAGCCTCTTGCAATATCGCACCGAGCAAAACCTGAAAGCACCCCCCATTGATCGCGTCTCGCGGGATGGAGAATTGCCCCTTTCCTTTGCACAACAGCGGCTCTGGTTCGTCGATCAATTGCAACCGGGCGATCCAGCGTACAATATTCCCGCAGCCGTGCGCTTGAAAGGCGCGATCGACGTGACAGCATTACAGCGCAGTTTCCAAACAATTATCGCTCGCCACGAAGCCTTGCGGACAATTTTTAACACAGTGGAAGGGCGACCGATTCAAACGATTATTCCCTCTCCGACTTTCGCGCTTTCAGTCATAGACTTGCGGGAATTTCCTCACTCGCAGCGGGAAGCCGAAGCGGTGCGACTCGCTCTTGAAGAAGCGCGACAACCTTTTGACTTAGCAAAATGGCCATTAATGCGCGTTACTTTGCTACAGTTAAACGAGACAGAATCTATATTATTGCTAACCATTCATCACATCGTTGCAGATGGCTGGTCCCTAGGGGTACTCGTGCGGGAAATGGCTGCACTCTACGAAGCTTTTTGTGTTGGAAAACCTTCCCCACTTTCTGAGCTTCCCCTTCAATACGCCGATTATGCCGTGTGGCAGCGAAACTGGCTTTCTGGGGAAGTTTTAGAAACAAAACTTGCCTATTGGAAGCAACACTTAGGCAATCCTTTGCCAGTGCTGCAACTGCCTACCAAACAACCGCGCTCTAATGTTTCTACCTATCGGGCTGCCCTTCAACCGTTCCAGCTTTCCCCAACCCTTTCGCAAGCCCTCAATAAGCTGAGTCGTCAAGAAAGTGCCACCCTATTTATGACGATGCTAGCCGCTTTAGAAACGCTGCTATATCGCTATACAAATCAGGATGACATCATTGTCGGCACAGACCTGGCAAATCGCACCCAAATTGAGACAGAAGCTTTAATAGGCTTCTTTGTCAATATCCTCGTTTTGCGGACTGATTTGAGTGGCAATCCCACTTTTTGCGAATTGCTCGCAAGGGTGCGCGAAGTAACTTTAAAAGCCTACGCTCATCAAGATTTACCCTTCGACAAATTAGTGGAGGGATTGCGCCCCGATCGCACTCTAAATCAGCCACAAATCTTTCAAGTTTTATTCGTCATGCAAAATATGCCGATGCCTGCTTTAAAGCTGGGCAATTTAACTTTAACTCCGTTAGAAGTTGACAGCGAAATTGCGAAATTCGATTTAGTTCTCTTCGTGGGGGAAACCGAGCGGGGAATTGCCGGTAGTTGGAAATATAATGCAGGTCTTTTCGACTGCGCCACCATAGAGCAAATGTCAAATCGCTTTGAAACCCTCCTCAGCAGCATTGTAGCGCAGCCAGAAACTCGGTTAAACAACTTGGAAATTATCACGGAAGCTGAAAAACAAAAACAAACCATGCAAGAACTAAAGCGCGAAAAAATAAATTTCAGCAAGTTTAAGAGCATTAAACCGAAAGAGGTTGCTCTGCCTGAAGGCGAGTTGATAAAAACCGAGTTTCTTCAGCCTGGGGAACTATTCCCGTTAGTCATCAAACCCTCTGTTAATAATGTCGATCTCGCAGATTGGGCTAAGAACAACCGCGAATTGATAGAAGCAAAATTGCTACAGCACGGAGCAATTCTGTTTCGAGGATTCATTGAGCCTGTGGTTTCTGCTTTCGAGCAGTTTGCTCACGCAATTTGTCCTGAATTATTTGGGGAGTACGGGGATTTGCCACGCGAAGGAGTTAGCGGAAAAGTTTACGGTTCAACTCCTTACCCAGCAGATCAAGCTATCTTATTTCACAGCGAGAGTTCGCACCTGCACCGCTGGCCGATGAAAATCTGGTTTTTCTGCGTTCAGCCAGCGCAACAAGGCGGAGAAACGCCGATTGTTGACTGCCGTAAAATTTACCAGTTGCTAGACCCGAAACTAAGAGAAAAATTTGCCCAAAAGCAAATTATGTACGTCCGTAACTACACAGACGGACTGGATGTAAGCTGGAAAGATTTTTTCAAAACTGAAGACAAATCGGTGGTTGAAGAATACTGCCGGCAAGCTGGGATGAAATTTGAGTGGAAAGCAGGAAATAATTTGAGAACTCGCAAAATTCGCCCCGCAATTGCCAAGCACCCAAAAACCAAAGAGATGGTATTTTTCAATCAACTTCCCTTGCACCACATTTCCTGCTTAGATGCGGCAACCCGCGCTTCTTTGCTCTCTGTTTTTGGAGAAGAGAACCTCCCCCGCAATGTTTATTACGGTGACGGCACTCCTATTGAAGACTCGGTAATGGCACAAATTCAGGCAGTGTACGCGCAAGCTGCTGTTAGTTTTCCCTGGCAAGCAGGAGACATCTTAATGCTAGATAATATGCTTGCCGCTCACAGTCGCAATCCATTTATCGGTTCGCGAAAAATTGTTGTAGCGATGGGCGAAATGATTCCTGAATCAGGAATTTAATTTCCTCTCATCTCTTCCAGGGCTGTTTCATTCTCTTGTAGGGGCTGCCCCCCGTGGCTGGCCCAATCTCTGAAACACCTAGCAAATCGTGGATGGGGAGGGCGGGCACGGGGGCACCGCCCCTACAAAATCATCGTTTTCCGTAGGGGCAATCCCCCCGTGGTTGCCCCGAAACAGCCCTGCTTTCTCCTCTCTTCGAGGCAGAACCGGGTAACGAGAATAAAGTAGCGCTTTGAAAAATAAAAACAATGCAAACAATTAATGGATTTCGGCTTTCACCCCAGCAAAAATATCTGTGGGTGTTGCAGCAAGACAGCCCTGCTTATCGCATTCAATCCGCTATTTTGATCGAGGGAAGTCTTCAAACTGATAACCTAAAGAAAGCTTTAGAAAAAGTTAGCGATCGTCACGAAATTATCCGGACAAGCTTTCAGCGAAAGGCCGGGCTAAAAATTCCTATACAAGTTATCTCCGAACATAGCTCTGTTTCGTGGAACTGGGTTAACTTAAGTGAAGTGACTCCCCAGGAGCAAGAAGCCCAACTTGAAGAGATTTTTCAGCAAGAAAAGAGCGCTTTCTTCAACTTCGAGCGCAATCCTGCTTGGCGCTTGTCTTTAATTAAAATTTCATCTGAGAGGCATATTTTGCTGGTCAGTTTGCCCGCACTGTGCGCCGATAGTCGCACACTAAAAAATCTGGTTCAAGAAATCAGCCAGTGCTATGCCGCCTGCCTTCAAGGCCAAGAAATTACCGATGAAGTTGTGCAATACATTCAATTTTCCGAATGGCAAAATGAATTGCTCGAAGATGAGGAAGCGGCGGAGGGCAAAGAATACTGGACTGGGCAGATTTTTTCAGCGCTAGCGAGTTTAAGGTTGCCGTTTGAAAATAGATTAATTAAGGCGCCCGCTCAATTTACTCCCCAAGCTTTTGAGGTCAAATTAGAGTTAGCTTTGCTGGAAAAAGTGGAAGCGATCGCCCGCGAGTACAACACGTCACTTTCTACATTCTTGCTCGCTTGCTGGAAAATTTTGCTCTGGCGGCTGATTGGCCAATCAGAGCTCGCTGTTGGCGTGGCATTCGACGGTCGAAAATACGAAGAACTAGAGCCAGCGCTTGGGCTGTTTGCCAAATTTTTACCGCTGTCGAGCCAACTAACAGAAAACTTTTCCTTCGCGGAAAGCTTGCAGCAAATTCAGCAGGAAGAACGCCAAGCATACAAGTATCAAGAATATTTCTCCCACGAATATTTAGGCAACTCTTCCGGCTTTCCATTTTGTTTCGAGTTTGAGGAACAGCTCGAAAAGCATTCGGCTAGTGGCGTATTTTTTTCAATTGACAAGCAGTATGCGTGCGGCGATCGCTTCAAAGTTAAACTTTCTTGCCACCGCCAAAATGACTCGCTCGCCGCTGAGTTTCACTACGATCCTATCTTCCTTGCAGACAATAGTATCCGGTGCTTGGCAGAGCAATTTTACGCCTTGGTGCAAAGTGCAGCCAGCAACCCACAAACCGCGATCGACCAACTCGAAATGCTGAGCGATCGCGCCCGACATCAGTTATTACTAGAATTCAACAGCACAAAAGCAGATTACCAGCTCGATAAGTGCGTGCACCAGCTATTTGAAGAACAAGCAGAGCGATCGCCGAACCGGATAGCTGCTGTTTGTGAAAATCAGCAAATTACCTACAGCGAACTCAACGCCCGCGCTAACCAAATCGCCCATTATTTGCAACAATTAGGGATAAAACCAGAGGTGATTGTCGGCATTTGCGTTGAAAGGGGGGCGGGCACGGGGGCACCGCCCCTACAGGCGATCGCTGGAATTCTAGGCATCCTCAAAGCAGGTGGCGCGTACCTACCGCTCGACCCAGCCATGCCCAAAGAGCGCCTAGCATTGATGTTGCAAAATGCTCAGACTCCAGTGCTGTTAACCCAACAGCATCTCCTCAAAAATTTGCCTGAAACTCAAGCACAGATCGTCTGCTTAGACGCAGAAATTCCCTCTGTCTCCCCCTCTCTCTCTCCCCCTCTCTCTCCTGAAAATTTAGCTTATGTCATTTACACTTCCGGTTCCACTGGCACACCCAAAGGAGTCGCCATTGAACACCGGCAACTGCTCAATTACCTGCACGGCATTCAGGAAAAATTAAACCTGCCACCGACTGCCAATTTTGCCACCGTTTCCACATTCGCAGCAGACTTAGGACACACTGTTATTTTCCCCGCTTTGTGTTCGGGCGGGTGCCTCCACATCATCTCTCAAGAACGCGCAACAGATCCTCAAGCAATTGCGGCTTATTTTCAGCAACATTCTATCGATTGTCTGAAAATTGTTCCCTCTCACTTAAAAGCTTTGTTGAGCGATTCTAACGCCTCGCAAATCTTACCTAAAAAGCGATTAATTCTCGGCGGTGAGCCTTTGATGTGGAATTTAATTGAAACAATTCAGAAATACAATCCAGACTGCTTGATATTCAACCATTACGGGCCGACAGAAACAACTGTAGGCGTGCTGACTTATCAGGTAAAAATGCAAGGCGATCGCATTTCCGAGACAGTTCCTTTAGGTCGCCCGCTACCCAACACGCAGATTTATTTGCTCGATTCGCACTTGCAGCCGGTTCCTGTAGGGGTGGCAGGTGAATTATATATTGCTGGTGCGGGATTGGCTCGCGGCTATCTAAACCAACCAGAACTCACGGCAGAAAAATTCATTTGCAATTCATTGACTCAGGAACCGAAAACTCGACTTTACAAAACTGGCGACTTAGCTCGCTATTTGCCAGACGGAAATATAGAATTTATCGATCGCGTCGATCGCCAAGTAAAGCTGCGAGGTTTCCGCATTGAATTGGGGGAAATTGAGGCGGGGCTGTCTCATCATCCCTCTGTACGTGAGGCAGTCGTTGTACTTCAGGAAAATGAACCGGGAAATCAGCGTTTAGTCGCCTATATCGTTGCTCACTCAAAACTCAGCGTTCAGGACTCACAACTGATTGAAAGCCTGCGTTCATTCCTCAAAGAAAAGCTGCCCGAATACATGATACCTTCTGCTTTTGTGGTTCTGAAAGCGCTGCCACTGACTCCCAATGGCAAAATAGACCGTCAAGCGCTTCCTGCACCGTCAATAGCAGCCAATTTTACAGATACGTTTGTAGGCCCTCGCACTCCCGGTGAGAAGATTCTTGCCGAAATTTGGAGCCAGCTTCTCAACCTTCAAAAGGTAGGAATTCACGATAATTTCTTTGACTTGGGGGGACACTCATTACTGATTACTCAGTTGTTAGCCAAAGTGCGAGAATCTTTTCAGGTGGAATTGCCTTTGCGCGTTTTGTTTGAAGCTCCTACTGTAGCTGGTTTAGCTGAAAAAATCGAAATGCAACAAGGGGGCAACACAGCGGGCGATCGCACTGCAAGTTTCGATATTAACGCTGAAGTTGTTTTAGACCCGGCAATTCGCCCTGCAACTCCATGGAGGGAGCCAAAAACTGAACCAGCTTGCATTCTCTTAACAGGGGCGACGGGCTTTTTGGGAGCCTTTTTACTCCGCGACCTCTTGCAACAAACTCAAGCAGAAATTTATTGCCTAGTTCGTTCTGCCGATGCAGAATCAGGCAAAAAGCGGATTCAAAGCAGCCTCGAATCCTATTTAATTTGGGATGAAAGCAGCAGCGATCGCATTATCCCAATTGCTGGAGATTTGTCTCAACCACTTTTGGGGCTTTCCGAGGAGCAGTTCGGAGTTTTAGCCAGTAAAATTGATGTCATTTACCACAATGGCGCGTTTGTCAAGTTTACTTATCCCTACTCGGTTCTCAAACCCGCTAACGTTTTGGGGACGCAGGAAGTTCTGAGATTGGCGAGTCAAAGTAAGCTAAAACCAGTCCATTTAATTTCTACTATTTCCGTTTTCTCGGCCAGGGGAGAATCTGGGATTAAGGTGGTGCGAGAGGAGGATGAACTCACTCCGGGAGAGGGTCTAAAAGGCGCTTACACTCAGACTAAGTGGGTGGCAGAAAAGTTAGTAGAGGTCGCGCGCGCTCGCGGGATTCCTGTTACCATTTACAGGCCAGGTCGCATTTCTGGGGACAGCAAAACAGGGGCCTGCAATCCCAGTGACTTACTGTACAGGTTAATCGCTGGTTGCGTGCAACTTGGATGTGCGCCCGATGGCGATAAGCTGATCAATGTAGCGCCTGTTGACTATGTGAGCCGAGCGATAGTTCATCTTTCGAGGCAAAAAGAATTGCTCGGAAAGACTTTTCATTTAGTCAACACTCAGTCCTTTCAAATGAGCGAATTGCTGGGCTGGATTTGCTCAATGGGTTATCCAATCAAACGAGTTTCGTCTGAGGCTTGGCAAGCAGAAATAATCAATCGCGCTGGATATTCTCCAGAAAATGCGTTGTATCCGCTTGTCGGTCTTTTTTCCGAAAAAGTTTCTGAAGCGGAAATGCCACAATCAGGAACCCTACATTTCGATTGCCAAAATACGCTAGATGGACTTGCTACCACTGACATCACCTGTCCGCAAGCGGATGCGAATCTGTTTCGCACTTACTTTTCCTATCTCGCCGATTGTGGCTTGATAGGTAGCCACAATTAAAACCTATAAGGGCGCAAAGCATTGCGTCCCTACCTAGCTCAATCTCTGGAGACTTCAAAATGAACGAATTGCAGCAAAGACACATGAAAGCGCTCATAGAGCGCTACACCGATCGCACAAAGACATCTAAGAATTTCGCGCAAAAATACCGTCCGGTTCTCGCTGACAATCGGGCTTCTGATGGGTTTCGCCTTCCCGTCAAGGAGATGTTTTATCCCATTGTCGCCGATCGCTCGCTTGGCTCTAAAATGTGGGATGTTGATGGCAACGAATACATCGATATCACAATGGGATTTGGCATCAATCTTTTCGGCCATAATCCGCCCTTTATTAAAGAAGCCCTATTAGAGCAACTCGATCGCGGCGTACAAATTGGCCCACAAGCAGACCTTGCCGGAGAAGTTGCGGAATTAATCTGCGAATTAACGGGAATGGAGCGCGTCGCTTTTTCTAATACCGGCACAGAAGCGGTGATGGCAGCTTTACGATTAGCTAGAGCTGCAACTAAACGCAATAAAATTGCTTTGTTTTCTGGTTCTTATCACGGTCATTTTGACGGAACTCTCGCAGTTCTAAAAAAGATCAATGGCGATTTATGCACCATTCCAAAAGCGCCAGGAATTCTCGCTAATTTTATTCAAGATGTTTTAGTTTTGGATTACGGAAGCCCTCACGCCCTGGAAATGATCAAAGCTCACCAGCATGAATTAGCGGCGGTTCTCGTGGAGCCGGTGCAAAGCCGCCGTCTCGATTTACAACCCAAAGAATTTCTCCACCAACTCAGACAATTAACAAAAGAATCAGAAATTGCGCTGATTTTTGATGAAATGGTTACTGGTTTCCGAATTCATCAAGGCGGGGCGCAGGGGTGGTTTGGCATTGAGGCAGATATTGCAACTTACGGTAAAATTGTCGGGGGTGGTATGCCGATTGGAATTATCGCTGGAAAAGCTGCTTATATGGATAAAATTGACGGCGGTTTGTGGAACTACGGCGATGATTCCTCCCCCCAGGTAAAAACAACAATTTTTGCCGGCACTTTTTGCAAGCACCCACTTGCTCTGGCTGCTGCGCGTTCCGTGCTGCGCTATCTTAAAAGTCAAGGCCCAACCCTTCAGCAGCAGTTGAATCAGCGAACTTCGCAGCTAGTTGAAACCCTGAATGCTTATTTCAAAGAAAATGAAGTCTCTGTCTGGCTTGTAAATTTCGGCTCGCAATTTCGCGCTGCTGCCTCGGTTGAGATAGATCCGCTACTTTTTCACTTACTCGAAAAGTGTATTTTCATATCCGAAGGTCGTAGCTGCTTTCTCTCCACCGCTCACACTAATGAAGACACAGAGCGCATCATTCAGGCAGTTAAAGGGAGTATTCAAGAAATGCGCGAAGGAGGCTTTTTCCCGATTCAGCAATAAACTTGGTTTTTGACCGATCGCATTGGGAGCATCTCACTTCTGCATGCAGCCAAGCTAGAAATTGGAGTTAGGAGCCAGGAGCCAGGAGCCAGGAGGAAAGAGTCAGAAAGAAGGAGGAAGAAGGAAGGAGCCAGAAAAAGTGTTTTTACAAATATGAGATGCTCCCGATCGCATTTTTAACGGACTCAGATTTAACTCACCTCCGAACCTCAATTTTCAGGAATGGAGAACGGGGTGATCATTAGGGACAGAAATTATTGAATATTTCTACTTACCATTGTCTCGGATGATTCACTTTGATCTACTCAATCCATGTACGCTGCCCGTTGGGGGTTGCGGAATGTGGGTTTAAATGTCTGTGCGTTGCATCTGCGGTTTCCTCGCTCAAAGATTTAGGCAATAAGTCTAATGACTAATGGCTACTGACTACACTGACTACTGACTAAATCAATCATTAATAAATTCACCTTCACAGATAATCGAGTCTCGGTTCTCCAAATCTTCTTGATTCCAGACGGCGTTTAATGCTGCGGAACTTAAGGAAGTTGACATCGTATTTAATGTTGTGTTGTAGTATTCGACAGCATTATTAAGTTCCACCTGCGGCGCTTCCTTAAAGTACGAATTAATATCAGGCGTGCACCGCTGGGCCTGGTAGTATAAATAAGATTCAGCATTAATGCACATTACGTGGTAAAAATCCTTATTTGCTGTCGCAATATCTCCAAGTTTATACAGCGCTAAACCCCGGTTGAGGTAAGCTTTAACATAGTTGGGATCGAGTTCCACTGCTTTGTTAAAGTCTTCAATTGCAAGCTGCATTTGTTTTAATTTATAGCGAACGCAACCTCTGTTATAATACGCATAAACATTATTTGGATCGATGCCGAGTGCAGTGTTATAGTCGGCGATCGCCTGCGTATTGTCTCCTAATTGGTGGTAACAGAGACCGCGATTTATGTAAGCTTTGATATATCTAGGATTCAATCGCAGCGTTTCGTTAAAGTTCTCCGTTGCTGCTTCTTTTTCTCCCAAAAGGTAGTAAGCGCGCCCCCGGTTGTAATAGGTTTTATAATTGTGGGAATTGATAGAGAGAGCTTGATTGTAGTCTTCTATTGCTTCTTCGTAATGCCCTAAATTAGCAAGTACGAGTCCTCGGTTGTTGTAGATAGCGTGGTTATTAGGCTTACTGGCTAAAGCGCAGTTGAGATCGTCAATGGCTTTTTCGTGTTCTCCGAGATGGCGCCAAGCATTGCCTCGATTCAGATAGGCCTCGAACAAGCTAGGATTGATATCTAGTGCTTGGGTGAGGTCTGCGATCGCCTTTTGGTAGTCTTTCATGTAATAGTAAACCAAGCCGCGATTGTTATAGGCTTTGGCATCGGCGGGATTGACTTGCAATATCTGATCGAAGTCCTCAAGTGCCGCTTCATAGTTTCCTTTCTTGGCGCTGTGCAAACCGCGCTTGTAAAATTGTTTGAGGTTCATAGGTCAACTTTCAGGATTGCTTGATGCTGGGGGTTGATTCCTGTGCAGTCAGTTTTGAGTTCGACAGCCGTTAATCTGTTGGAAGAGCATCCACCTGCGATCAGAGTAACTCTTAAATGATTCCCGGCAATCTACCGTAAACAGGCTTTTTGGTTTATTTTAACAGTAGTTAAATCCTGTTGAAAGGATCTGCACCTGGGCTGGATTTACTTAGTCAGTTCGATTGTTTACCCGACGATCGACTTGAGCTCAAAAGTCTAGTTTTACTTGGTGCTCTGTGTCTCTTGATGTGGCGGCGATCGGCGCGATCGGCAAATTAAGTTTGAGACAGCTACTTAGTATAAATTATGGCCAGCAGTTATACTGAGTAAACTCTATATTTTTTTGACAAACTTCGTCTCCGTATTTGCGGCAGTACGTCTCTACAAACTTTTGTTGCCTAATTACCCCTTACCGATTGATTTCCTCTTCCACATAAACTCTCAATTTCTCCAAATCTGGAAGTTCGACCAATTCTTGTTCCTTTTCCTTAACGGACACGGGCATCATCACAGGTTGACGGTGCTCTATCCAGCAACTAGCCAGCGGCAAAGTTTGTTCCAAATCTTCCAAAGGCCTGGGAATTACCATCACCGCGTTCAACTCGCCAATTCGCTCAGCTTCGTACATCCCCGCTTCTACGGCTACTGCTACATCTGCGACTGCACCGCGAATAATTGCCGTGCACAAACCGGCGCCAATTTTCTCGTAGGCGGCCAAGTGTACGTCTGCGGATTTGAGCATAGCATCGCAAGCGCCGACCATTGCCGGAAATCCCCGGGTTTCGAGCAAACCGATCGCCTGATTGCTCAACCGAGAATAACTGCCACTTTCCGACAGTTGAGTCAGGCGAAAGCCGATCGGCAAAACCACTTCCAAATTAGCCAAAGGTCTAGCAATCACCAACTTAGAAACAAACTGCCCGAACTGTTCGGCAGTTTGAGCTCCAGCTTCCACCGCCAAACGCACGTCGGAAATTCTGCCCCGGACGATCGCAGTACAGTGACCGGAACCAATTTTTTCGTATCCTACTAAAATCACCCCTGCCGACTTCAGCATCATGTCAGCAGTCCCCACAATTGCCGGAAAACTCTTGGTGGATACCAAACCCAAAGCAGTGTCTTTGAAGTATTCCTGGCGCTGCGATCGCTCTTCGTGACTGTTACGATCTGTTTGTCCGTCCATCTTCTATTACCCTTAGAAACTTCCCAAAATAAAAATTTGTTGATAGTTTATAGTTTCTCAGATGAGAAGACAGACTGCACGAGCTACAAGACACAGATTGCTGCTGCAAGGCCTTACAAATTGCTGAGCTACCAATAATATGAGATTACCTATTTATATTTGATCTTTCTGCCTTCAGCATAGCTGCCTTTTGGCGAAATGACGGCTACCCGGAACCGCCCGATAGAGTTTGGCCGTTTTCCTCCGATCGATTAAAAGCTTGCCGGTGCGGAAACAGCGTCCCCAACAGCCGATTGATGTGAGCTTGACCGTACAGAATAGTTGGCGTTTCCCCTGGTTGGGGAGGCTCTGCAGCGGTGGATTCCGGCGGGTCTGGGGCAGTCTCTGGCGCTGTTTGAGGCGGTGTTTGGGTGGGTTGTGGCGGCTCGATCGGCTCGATCGGTCGATCGACTGGTGGCGTAGTGGCTTCGGGGGTTTCTGGTGATGTTGGCGCTGCTGTTGGCGCTGCGGTTGCTTCTTCTGCGGCGGCTTGGCGGCTGGTATCTCCGATTAGAGAACCTGCTGGCATAATTTGCATTTTGTCTATACAAGGATTGATTATGGTCGTCCCGGCGCCAATACAGGCATTTTCCCCGATCGTCCCCGCACCTACCACCAGCACCCCTGCACCCAGAATAACGCCCGCCGCGATTTCCAGAGTACCTTCACGGGCGTGAAGGATAACTCCCATACCGATACAGGCACTGGCGGCGATCAAGATCCGGCTACCCGGATCTGCTTGCAGGATGACTCCAGGGGCGATCGCCGCACCCTCATTCACAACTACATCGCCACTCATCAAAATCTGAGAGTTGCTACTTAATTGCAGTGGCGATAAATACATTCAACTTCACCATGAAAGGAGCTATAATTTTAGATATAAGGACTTTAAATTATCGGTTTTCTCGACTGATACAATTAATCCTTTCAAGCTAAGAAACTAGGATTTAGTATACTAAGAAGCTTGAGGCTTTAACGTTTTCTAGAAAGTTTCAGAAGATTCTAGATTTTGACCAATACTTCTCAATCGAGTTCTCTAAATATCTAAAATCTAACTTCAATGCGATTGCATTTCTCCCGCCAGCCCAACAGAGAACTTAACGGGAGAAACCAGCTAATTACCTGACCAATTAAGGGCGTTGGATAATTTCTTCGAGAACCCGGCGCTTGGCCTTGGAGTCGATACCAAGCAAGCGGACGTAATCGCCACTGTGTTCTGTCATACAGCCTTCGAGAGCGGAAATCACTTCCGATTCGCGGTTAGATGATATCGGCGCGCAACTACTCCAGGAACCAGTACGGAAACGACGCGCGTCGGCGTGTTCTGTGCCAATTTTGTAGCCTTGGGAAAGCAAATTGCGGATTTGGTCGATCGTCTTACCAGTCAACTTTCCACTACCAGCCGCACCAGTCGAAGCTGCTTTGAATCCCGATGTTCCAGCCGGCTTAGCCGATTGAGCAACCGGGCCATCGGGACGCTGAATAATTTCTTCAACTATGCGGCGCTTAGCTTTCGGATCAATCCCGATCAAACGCACATACTCGCCCGTATATTCGTTCATCACAGCTTCCAAAGCGGCGATCGCCTCAGATTCGTTTCTGACTTGCAGCGAAGCCCCGCTTTGCCAAGAACCAGTGCGGAAGCGGCGCGCATCGGCGTGTTCCGTCCCCACCTTGTAGCCTTGAGCTAGCAAGCCACGAACCTGAGCCACTGTTTCGGCACTCAATTTTCCGCTTGACACGGAACCGCTATTGTGGTATGAAGCTTGTTGTGCAACTTTACCGTTAGATTGGTGAGTTTTCGCACCGTTAGAACCGTTAGAGCCATTGTCTCCCGGTCTTTGGACGATTTCTTCTAGTA
The DNA here is from genome assembly GCF_036701795.1 of Microcoleus sp. N9_A1. Lineage (NCBI taxonomy): Bacteria > Bacillati > Cyanobacteriota > Cyanophyceae > Oscillatoriales > Microcoleaceae > Microcoleus > Microcoleus sp. N9_A1. Next base: position 13,482 of record NZ_JAUBRI010000023.1, on the reverse strand, counting down.
CGCGGCGCTTGGCTTTGGTGTCAATCCCGATCAAGCGGACGTATTCTCCTTGGTGATCAGCCATGCAAGCTGACAAAGCCGCGATTACTTCAGAGTCGCGGGTTGAGGAAATCGGGCCACAAGTGCGCCAAGAACCGGTACGGAAGCGGCGCGCGTCGGCGTGTTCGGCTCCCACGCTGTATCCTTGGGCTAGTAAATTGCGGATGCTATCGGCTAGAGAAGAACTCAATTGGGTGCCGGCATGGGTAGAATATTTGGTTTGAGTCATATTGGGGTTTTTAGTTTGCTCGTTGCGAATTGGTGCTAGACAGGCGATGTTCTCAGCGCAGCGATAACCCGTTCTCAGAGCGTCATTGATGCCGATGACATGGGTAGCAAATTGAACGTCAGAATCTTGAACGTCAGGCAAGCGATCGGCTTGCTTCTGATTAGTGATGATGGCTCCCGAAGGTACGTACTTACCGGGGGGAATCTCCACATCTTTAATTAGTACGTGCATCATCACAATGCAGCCGTTGCCCACTCTGGCATTGAACACCGTAGAGCGAAAGCCGATAAAGCACTCGTCACCCACGTAGGCAGGGCCGTGAATTAAACTCATGTGGGTGAGGGAAGTATTTTTCCCCACCCACACAGAATAGGACTTGCCGTCGTCTCCTGTGACTCGGCCTTGTTCTAGGCCGTGAATCACTACTCCGTCTTGAATGTTACTGCTTTGTCCGATATAAAAAGGAGTGCCTTCATCGGCGCGGATAGATGTCCCGGGGGCAATCATCACATTAGAACCGATCTGCACATCCCCAATAATGTTAGAAAAGGAATGTACGAAGGCGGTGTCGTGAATTTTGGGCTCAGCCAAGTTTTTCGACCAAGGCGTCGGGGGAGCCGCAACGTTGCGGACTGCCATAAATTAAGTTCTCCTAAACTGAAAAATCTTTTTGTTAGTTGTTAGTTGTTAGTTGTTAGTTGTTCACTGTCAACTGTTCACTGTTCACTGTCAACTGTTAGCTGTTCACTGTTCACTGCCAACTGTCAACTGTCAACTGTCAACTGTCAACTGTCAACTAGCGGTACGGGTCGTCTTTTTTACTGTAAATGAGGCGGTTTTCTACATTGACAGTATCTATAATGCCTACTACTAGAGCATCGATCGGACGGTTTTCGCTGCCGGGGGCGATCCGGGCTGCGCTGCCTCGGGTTACTAAAACCCATTCATCTATACCAGCGCCCACGCAGTCAGCGGCTACCTCATAGCCGGGAACTGGTGAACCTTCCTCATCGATGAATTGCAGCAGGAGAAATTTCGATCCTCTCAGCGTCGGCTCTTTTTGGGTACTGACAACTGTGCCGAGAACTTTGGCCATTTGCATTTTAGGTAATAGGTAATAGGTAATTGGTAATTGTCATTTTTACAGGGTCACTTGTTTTTTTTATTAGCTCTGTCCGATTTCCGTTGTCCGCCTTTTAAAGCTTCGTCTAGTAACTAATGACTCATGACTCATGACTAATAACCAATATCCCATGCCCACCTCAATTAAAAATTAAAAATGCTAAATCAAAAACATCGCGATTTTTAATTTTTAATTACCAAACGCCCCTAACAGCCGTAAAGCGAAGCTATCCCGTAGGGAATCGCCTATCTTATGATCTGTTGAGGGGGCGAATGCCGCTCACGCCTTCACGGAACTGTTCTACAGCTTCGGTGTAGCGAATGGGCAACACGTACTCCAAGTTTTCGTGAGGGCGGGCGATAATGTGGGTGGACATCACTTGTCCGCCGTTAACGCGCTTCACTGACTCTACTCCGGCTGCGACAGAAGCTTGCACTTCCGAGACATCTCCTCTTACAATGACCGTAACGCGAGCGCTACCGATTTTTTCGTAGCCTACCAAGGTGACGCGGGCTGCTTTGACCATCGCGTCAGCGGCTTCTACCACTGCGGGGAAGCCTAATGTTTCGATCATGCCAACTGCAATTGCCATTGGTTTTACTCCTGATTGAATATTTGGGGAACTAAACTGTTAATTTTTGACGATCGCACAAATTTTCTTTTAAGGAAATTTTTGTGCGCTAAGAACTTAGTAGCCTCGGAACTGTTCTACTGCTTCTGTATATCGAATCGGCAGAACGTATTCTAGGTTTTCGTGGGGGCGAGCGATGATGTGGGTAGATACGACTTCTCCGCCGTTCACCCGCTTGACGGATTCCACTCCGGCAGCCACTGAGGCTTGAACTTCCGACACGTTGCCGCGCACAATTACGGTGACGCGGGCGCTGCCGATTTTTTCATAGCCCACAAGGGTAACGCGAGCAGCTTTGACCATAGCGTCGGCAGCTTCCACAACAGCGGGAAAACCTTTTGTCTCAATCATTCCCACGGCAATTGACATTTTTGAATCTCCTTTGAGGATGAGCGAAATTACCGTTACAAATCTTTGAGAAATCTAAAAATTTGGACGGGGAGGCCCACATTATTTAGTAATGCAGTGTAAAGCTTCCTATCCTATAAGAATAGGGGAAGCTGTCCACCTTGACAATATAAACTAACATCATAATGTTTAATAACAAAAATTAAAATTTTTTATGTTACTTAAAATAATTTAATATTTATTTAATAATCTTAATATTAAAGAGGGGTAGATGCCGACGGCGAGGGGTATCAAAGTAAGTAATAATACTCATACAAAGTAGAGTTCGGTATTTCAGTTGACAGTTGACAGTTGACAGTTGACAGTTGAGTGCGACCTCTACCTGGAAGTCCGAGGATTGGAGTAATGAATAGTCTTCTTTTAATTTCTCCCTACAAGGCTTGGGGCTTTAAACCAATTCTTTCTGGTAAAGGCGGAGCTGATCACTGCCTGGAAACTTGGGGATTCCAAAAGGGGGATCGCGGGGAAATTGGTGAAAAAGGCAGTCTTGGCCCATCGGCAGGCATTTTTTTGTTTGAGTGCCTCTTCTGCTCAGCCAGTAAATTTGTGTTGAGAGAATTATCAGTTTTGATGCTTTAATGTATAGTTAATCTGGAGTGCAAATTATTTTGCCACAACTATACGATCGGGTTTAGTCAAAGTTTTAGGGTGTCGGGCGATCGCCCGCGACTGTTTTTGTATAAAGGCAGCCAGTAATTTCAAGTTTAAGGGATAAATTAAATGACTGAATTTCTCCTCCAAGCCTGTTGGTGGGTTCCTTTATATGGCTTAATTGGCGCAATTTTAACTTTGCCGTGGTCTACAGGAACCGTTCGCACCACAGGGCCGAGGCCTGCAGCTTACTTCAATTTGTTGATGACTGTATTGGCTTTCATCCACGGAACGGTGATTTTTAGAGCAACGTGGGATCGACCCCCCCAACAGTTGCTCGTACACTGGGTGCAAGCAGCAGATTTAAATTTGTCTTTTGCCATAGAAATCTCCACCATCAGCGTCGGAGCAATGGAGTTAGTTACAGTTCTGAGTCTGCTAGCACAAATTTACGCTCTTGGCTACATGGAAAAAGACTGGGCGCTAGCTCGATTTTTTGGGCTGCTCGGTTTTTTTGAAGGAGCAATTAGTGGCATTGCCATTAGCGACTCGCTGCTGCTAACTTACGCTTTGTTGGAATTGCTGACGCTTTCAACTTATTTGCTAGTCGGGTTTTGGTACGCTCAACCGCTGGTAGTAACGGCGGCTAGAGATGCGTTTTTAACAAAGCGTGTAGGAGACGTACCGCTGCTGATGGGAGTAGTGACGCTTTCTACTTTAGCGGGAAGTTTGAATTTTTCCGATTTAGAAATATGGGCTGCAACTGCAACTTTGTCTCCTTTGGTAGCGACTCTTTTAGGTTTGGCTTTAATCGCTGCACCTACAGCCAAGTGCGCTCAATTTCCCTTCCATTTGTGGCTTGACGAGGCGATGGAAGGGCCCAACCCGGCTTCGATTATGCGGAATACGGTTGTTGTAGGTGCTGGCGCTTATATTTTGATTAAACTTCAGCCTGTTTTAGCGCTGTCGCCGGTGACTGGTGTGGTGTTGGTGGTTTTGGGTGCGGTGACGGCGGTTGGCGCTTCCTTGGTAGCGATCGCCCAAATCGACATCAAAAGAGCACTATCGCATTCTACCAGCGCTTCCTTGGGTTTAGTGTTTATCGCGGTGGGACTCAATCAAGTTGACATTGCTTTGCTGTTGCTGTTCGCGCACTCGATCGCCAAAGCACTATTATTCATGAGCGTAGGGTCAATTATTACCACAACTAACACTCAAAATTTAACAGAAATGGGTGGGTTGTGGTCGAAGATGCCTGCCACGACTATGGCTTATTTAGTAGGCGCTGCAGGGATGGTAGCGCTGTTACCTCTGGGCAACTTTTGGGCGATGCGACGCTGGCTCAACGGTTTTTGGACAGTGCCCTTGTGGTTAGTAGTTGTATTGCTTTTGGTTAACTGTTTGACAGCGCTAAATTTAACTCGCATATTCGGTTTAGTGTTTGTGGGAAAACCGCAGCCAAAAACTCGCAGAGCTCCAGAAGTTGGTTGGCCGATGGCTTTGCCGATGGTAATTTTGACGGTGATTGGGCTGTTGGTGCCTTGGATATTGCAGAAGTGGCAACTGTTAATTAGTTGGACTGGGCCTTGGGCGACAACTGGGGATTTTGATACTTTAAATTTGCTGTTGAAGACTCTGGATACTCCGCTGTTAATGTTATCTGGCTTGATTGGCGTGGCGGTTGGCGTGGCGATTTATTGGTACGACGTTTTACCTCGACCGGTACGGCTGCCGATTCCAGCGGTGCAGGATTTGTTTGCTTACGACTTTTATATCGATCGAGTTTACCGCTTGACTGTGGTTTGGGCTGTGGCTTCGATTTCTAAAATCAGCGCTTGGACTGATAAGTATGTGGTGGATGGGGCAGTGAATTTGTTCGGTTTTGCCACAATTTTCAGCGGTGAAGGGTTGAAGTACACCGGCACCGGTCAATCGCAGTTTTATGTGTTGACTATTGCGGGGGGGGTTGCTGTGTTGCTGGCGTTGACTATTTGGCAGTTTTGAACCGCAGAGGTTGGCAGATAAATTTTTCGGGGTTTGTCTGCTTTTTGTCTGATGTTATTTAATTTTTAACCGCAGATGAGGGCGGATGAACGGGGATGTAGGCGAAGCCTTCCCGAAGGGTACGCAGATGATTTTATTCTGGGTTTGTCTGCTTTTTTATCTAATTTTATTCAAACTCGATCGGCCACAATTCGGCAACCGGAACTTCCCAACCGGGTAACAGTTCGGGAATTGAAATCATGTCGCCGTCTCTCAATACAACTGGCTCGGCTGTCGAAGTGTAAATTGTTACTGTGCGCTTGTCCGGGTCGATTAATATTCCTACTTTGGCTCCGCTTTCGATAAATGATAGAATTTTTTCTCGGAGGGGTTTGAGGCGATCGGACTGAGAGTTGATTTCTACAACTAAGTCGGGAACAAGTTCGGCAAAATACCTTTTACGTTGTTTGAGGCGATCGGCACAAAAGAAACATCGGGAAATCTCAGATCGGAATTGGGGAGGATAAACCCGCCGCTAGATTCAAATACTCGTCCGAGTTTGCGAGGTTTAACCCAGTTGCCCAAAAGTCTGCCAAACTCTGCCCCAATTTCGCTCGATACAATGTCTGATGGGCCCATAAGGATAATCTTCCCGTCTACGAGTTCTAATTGGTAGTCTAGATGTGCTTCCGAGAGTATACCTTGCAGTTGTTCCAAGTCGGCAACGGTGAGGCGGGTGGAACGAGAACCGGATTTAATTTGCAAATCTTCTCGATCTGTAAGACTTGAGGTCATAGGAGGATTCCAGAGACATTTGAATCTATGTTAACAAGAAAATCAGCCGATCGCTTTTATATGTAGTTGCTTTGCGTTAATGTTAAATATAACTCTAAATACTGTGTAACAAAGGAAAGTTTTAATTGATGCTCAGTGCTTTAATCTGGATACCAATGTTGGCTGCTGCCCTGATTGGGCTCTGGCCCGGTTCAGTGAGTCCTAAAATAGTTCGGAATGTAGCGATCGCCATTGCGGGTATAACTTTTATTCTCTCGGTGATTTTGGCAGTTCAGTTTGATGCCAGTACCAGTCAGTTGCAGTTTGCGGAATTTATTCCTTGGATAGATGTTTTGGGATTGAATTATAATCTCGGCGTTGATGGTTTGTCTCTGCCTTTGGTAATTTTAAATACTCTGCTGACAGGAATAGCTATTTATGCTACGGATGAGTCGATCCGCAGACCTCGACTTTATTATTCTTTGATTCTGTTAATTACCGGCGGCGTAACAGGGGCTTTTTTATCTCAAAATTTGCTGCTGTTTTTCCTGTTTTTTGAGGTAGAATTGATTCCGCTTTACCTGTTAATTGCGATTTGGGGAGGCGAGCGCCGGGGTTATGCTGCTACTAAGTTTTTAATCTATACTGCATTTTCCGGAATTGTGCTGCTGGCTGCTTTCTTGGGCACTGCTTGGCTTAGCGGTGCTTCTAGTTTCGATATGGTTGGTGCAGCGGGCGCATCGCATTTGCAAGGAGGATTGCCATTGCCTTTGGTAAGGCAAATTGTTTTGCTGGCAGGGGTGTTGCTGGCTTTTGGTATTAAGATGCCTTTGGTGCCTTTTCATACTTGGCTGCCGGATGCTCACGTAGAAGCTTCGACGCCGGTTTCGGTGCTGCTGGCGGGGGTGCTTTTGAAGCTGGGGACTTATGGGATGCTACGCTTTGGTTTGGGTTTGTTTCCCGAGGCGTGGGCGGTGGCGGCACCTTGGTTGGCGAGTTGGGCTGTGGTGAGTGTGCTTTACGGGGCGAGTTGCGCGATCGCCCAAAAAGATATGAAAAAAATTGTAGCTTACAGTTCGATCGCTCACATGGGCTACATTTTGTTAGCTAGCGCCGCAGCTACTCCGATTAGTATGTTGGGAACTGTTTTGCAAATGGTTAGCCACGGTTTAATTTCGGGGCTCCTATTTTTGAGTGTCGGTATTGTTTACAAAAAATCCGGCACCCGCAACATCGATGTGCTCAAAGGTTTATTCAATCCCGATCGCGGTTTGCCGATGATTGGCAGTTTAATGATCCTCGGGGTGATGGGAAGTGCCGGCATTCCGGGGTTGTCGGGATTTATTGCTGAATTTTTGATTTTTCGGGGCAGTTTGCCAGTGTTTCCCGTGCAAACTTTGCTCTGCATGATCGGCACTGGTTTAACTTCAGTTTACTTTTTAATTATGGTCAACCGCGCCTTTTTCGGCCGCCTTTCGGATGTGGTGGTAAATTTGCCGCAAGTCCGCTGGCGCGATCGCATTCCTTCGCTGGTTTTAGCAGTAATTATCGCCATCATGGGAGTGCAACCTGGTGTTTTAGTTGCTTTGAGCGAGAAAACTGCGATCGGAATGGTAGCTAATGTGCCACCGCAAGTTAAAGTGATTGCTCAAAACTTGAAATAAAATATGACCTAGGTTCGTAGTGAGGAATGCAAGTCCTCTGTTAACAGCTTTTAGTCCATAGGTTCGTAGTGAGGAGTGCAAGTCCTCTGTTAACAGCTTTTAGCCCATCATTAAAGGACTAAAGTCCTTACTACAAACCTATTTCTTCGTTCTTCCTTCTATTCAGGCTTAATTAAAATGACAAGTACCGTATTAAAACCATCTTCCCATCCCCTCTCCGCATACATTGATATCTTGGAATCAGGCAAAGCTTTACTGCCTGAATCTACGGAAAATGTGGTTGAAGTTGTCGGCGTTCTGAAAAGTTATGCTATTGTTTTAGATGCCTATTCTCGCAATCTCAATTATATTGCCGAAGAACAGTTTTTAGTGCTTTTTCCGTTTTTTAAATATTTTAACGGAGAGGTGACGCTGCCCAAATTAAGGCGCTATTTGTGGCACGATCGCATAAATTTTGAGTATGCTGAGTATTGCATGAAAACAATGCTTTGGCACGGCGGCGGGGGTTTGGACAGTTATTTGGATTCCCCGGAATTTAGCAGTTTGGCCGAAAAGGCGATCGCTGCTAAACTGAAAGGCAATTTTTTCATGCAGGGACTCAACAAAGCATTTCCTGATTTTTTGCCGGAACAAGTGCGGATGCTGGCTTACTACACCGGTCTCGGTCAGTTTTGGCGGGTAATGAGCGATTTGTTTATGGACTTATCTGATTCCTACGATCGAGGGGAAACTAAGTCTATTTCTGATGTAGTTGATTTTGTCAAAGCCGGTTTAGTCGCCGGGGCCAGCCTACCGATTACCTACAGCGTCAAGATTCACGGTCAAGTCTACGATATCATTCCGGCATCGGCTAACTTGACATTTTTACCAGATGTAGCCGTGCCTTATGTAGAGGCTGTTTTCTTTCGGGGTACAGCTTTTTTTGGCACAGTTTCCTACAACGCTCAAGCTCATCAAATCCCGGAAAAACAAAAAGATTTTGCCTACGGGGCTTTGTTTGCTGACCCTTTACCTATTGGAGGTGCAGGGATTCCGCCAACTCAATTGATGCAAGATATGCGTCATTATTTGCCGGAGTATTTGCACGAAGTTTATCGCACTAGCTGTCGCGGCGAAGACGATGTGCGCGTGCAAATTTGCCAAAGTTTTCAGAAGTCAATGTTTTGCGTGACGACGGCGACTATTTTGGGTCTAGCACCTCATCCGATGAATACCTCAGACCCAGAGGAAAAAAAGGCTAATCGGGCTTATTTGGAAGCTTGGATGGATCGATTTGGGAATTCTCGCTTGGATTGGGCAAATCAGCCAACTAACCGGGCCTGTCAGTTGTTCCCAGAACGGTAGTCATTAGTCATCAGTCATTAGTCATCAGTCATTAGTCATCAGCATTTTGTAGGGGCGGATTTAGCTAAGGATATATGATACAAATGACTAAAAAAAGGGCAAAACCCGCCCTCAGTCATTAGTCATTAGTCATTAGTCATTAGTCATTAGTTGTAGGGTGTGTGACAGCGAGAAAGCTTTGACTTGTAGTTTGTGACTTTGGACTGTCACGCACCTTTTTTTCAACTTCCAATTCCCAATTCCCAATTCCCAATTCCCAATTCCCCAACTACTAGATTCGGACTAGAAGACTCAGGCCGTGAGAGTCCGTGCCACAAGTTCCCAGCAAACCATAAGTTTCTGCTAATTCTTTGACTAAAGCAGTTTGTTTGGGACTCGGTTTCCAAGGATTGGGATTACCGTAAGCATAGTAAATCTCTACACCGTCAATGCCGAAACGGACTGCTTCTGGGATTAGTTTATCTGCGGTCGATCGATACCGGCAAGGATGTGCTAGAACTGCTAAACCTCCTGCTTCATGAATAGCTTCAATTACTCTGGCTGCTGAATAACAATAAGCGCCTTCTGTACTTTTACCTCGCAAGTAAGGTTGGAGACTGGGATGTTGCGGATCAAAGGCGTAACCGAGAATGTGTACATCGTTGTTGAGCAATTCGGCATTAATTTCAGCGCCTGTCCAGAGACTAGGTGCTTCGCTATTTTTGTCGGGATGGTTTAATTTCCAATTATCCAGCCAAATTTGAGCTTTAAGGTAGCCTTGGGTGCTGTGGTGGTCGGTGATAGCGAAGCCTTTGAGACCTCCGGCTATGGCTTGTTCCATCAATTTCTCTGGCTGCAATCGCCCGTCGGAGTAGACTGTGTGCATATGAAAATTATAGGAACCCGGACAGCTATCGGCATCAATTGTCTGAAAGACTTGTTTGAGTGCTGAGATATTCTGGGCTTCTGGTTTGAGACTAGAACTTGTTGGGGAAGCGAGATTGACAGCCATAAGCGTTATTATAAAAAAAACTAACCTTGTTTAATATATCTAATAAATTGATATGTTGCACCTGTGGCAAGAGTCGGCTGTAGGATTGAAACATCTGGCGGATTGTTGCGTTCGGCACAAAATATCAATTCACTCGCACATCTTGCACAATTCTTTATCCAGAATTTTATTGTCGGGTGGGGGCGGGTTTATGAGATTATTGATTTTAGGCAATTTATAGTTGGTAAAACTCGCCTCTACAGGTTTGGGGAGAATGCCGCAAGATATCAATTTACTCGCACCTATTGCATCATTCTCAGCAACAGGCTTTCCGGCCTGTTCCACAAAGAGTAAATTTTATTGTGGAGTGGGCACCCTGCCCACGCTTAAAAGGTTTGTGGAAAATGCCACAAGAGATAGCAATCCTCGCATCATTTGTGAATTTCTTACTCCCTCCCCTTGGTAAGGGGAGGGTTGGGGTGGGGTAAAAAGTTTACGACTCCTGCAAGGATTGCTATATCAATTCAATCGCACTTTAAACCTGCGGCTGCGGCTGTGGAAAATTCGATCGGCACAAATGTAACTCCAAACTGTTCTCTAGAACACGGTACAATATGCGCCACTCGTTTAGGAGGGTTTTTCCGATTTCCAGTCTTCGAGTCAAACTCAATTATACCCGAGGCTCCTTCGGCTTTAAAGTTTGGATCGGCTAAGGTTTTTTGCATTCCTTGGCGGCTAGGTTCTGGCTGCATTTCGAGGGCTTTAATCAGCGTCCGGGCGGCATCGTAGGTTAAAGCCGATCGAGTATTGACCGGGCCTCCCCACAATTTTTCAGCGTTTTGCGGAAATTTTTTGTCAAAACTTATTAATGGATGCCAAAACACAGATATGCCCAGTTTTTCAACAGACTTTAGCTCTTTTGCTACTTCTAACGTTCTCGGTTCGTACAGAGTCCAGGGCCCGACAATCCAATTGCGATCGCCATTAGCTTTAATCATTGCGATCGCATTTTCCAGGGAATTAGTGACTTGACCGTCGGGAATGACAAGTAAGGCTGTTTTTCCGGCTTTCTCAACTTCTTTGATTGCTGCTTCGGCGTCTAAATTATTTTTAGATAAATCGTAATAATTCCTAATTCTAAAAGTCGAGCCTCCTTTGGCTTCAAATTGCTCTTTGAATTCTTCCCACAAAGAAGCGCTAAACGGACTGTTGGGATTGTAAAATACTGCGGCTTTTTTCTCACCGACCAAGAGCAGTTGATTTACTAAAGCTTCAGCTTCTATTCTAGTTGTCGGAGCCGTCCGAAAGAAAAATTTTCGAGGTTTTCTCGTCAGTTCTTCTGTTGTGCTTCCTGGAGAAATGGCGATTAGTTGATTTCGATTGTAAATATCTACGGTTTCTACAGTCATGTCGCTGGTGTAGTGGCCGATAACTGCTAGAATATCGGGCTGAGCGACCAGATAATTAGCCCTTTGAATCGCGTAGGATTTGATATTGCCATCATCAGCAATGATGACTTTGAGACCTTTTCCTTTAATAGCTTTTGGTTGGAGAAAGCCTTGACCGGGAAAATTTTTATTGTTCTCATTTGCAGCCAGAAGACCTAAATTAACTTCGGTTTGAGCTTGAGCAATGCCACGAAGCAGTTCTTCTGCTAAATTTGCGTTGAGGATGCTGCCGTCCTGATTTCTGCGAATGGGAACAACAATTGCGATCGTGTAATATTCTGCATTTATTGCCTTCAGCAGAGCATTGTTGATGTAAATTAAAGTTTCTGGATCTCTGCGGTCTTCCCGCCAGGACTGTTTGAGCAATTTTAAAGCTTCGGGATAATTTGAGTCGGCAAACTCATTGATTCCCCTTTGTTTTGACCACAGGGCAGAGGTTTGCACTAGGAGTTTTCTGCCGGAACTTACACCATCGCCGGAGGGTGTAGGCAGCGTTGGTTGCGGGGAAATTCTGGGGATTAGCGGGGAAATTCTGGGGATTAGAAATACGATCGCCCCAAAAGCCGCAATTCCCGCAACGCCGAACAGCAGCCAGCGAAAGTGCGATCGCAACTTCCGCGAAGTTTTGGGTAACTCGGGCCCTTTAACGATCGACAAATCCAAGTCTTGCAAAACTTCATCCACAGATTGGTAGCGGTCTTGAAAGTGGAAACGCACCATCTTGGTTACAATATTTTTGAGCTTGTCGCTAACTTGTACCGCAGGGCGATCGGGCGTCGAGTAATCCCAGACAATTTCCCCAGTTTCGGGGTCTTGCGGCAGATTGGTGGGACGTTGGCCAGTGAGAGCTTGGATGGCGATGATTCCGAGGGCGTAAATGTCGTTGTAGGGTTGCGGGAGAGACCGCGGGTTGTATTGTTCGGCCGGCATATAACCGCTAGTGCCGATCACCTGCGATGTTAATATTTCACCTGTAGAGTTAGAGGTAAAAGTGCTGATTTCTTTGACAGCCCCAAAATCAATTAAAACAATCTTTTTATCTGTTTCACGCCGAATTAAGTTAGCAGGTGTAATGTCGCGGTGAATAATATTTTCTTGATGGACTGATTTTAATATTTCCAGAACTTCCCGCAAAAAAGCAACAGTTTGTCTCTCCGTCCACTGTTTACCGGGAGTGAGTTCTTCCTTCTTGAGCGGATGTCCTTGAATGTATTCTTGAACTAAGTAAAAATTGCTATTTTCTTCAAAGCAAGCGAATAATTCGGGAATGCACGAGTGATTGCCGAGACGGTACAAAGCGCTAGCTTCCCTTTCAAATCGCCTCCTTGCCATCTCCAAAACGCGCGGATCGTTCGATGAGGGAAAAGGAATTTCCTTAACAACGCACAGGGGATTTCCGGGTCTACTTAGATCGTTAGCCGTGTAGGTGATCGCACACCCTCCCTGTCCCAACTCAGCGATAATTTTGTAGCTTTTGTGGAGGATATGCCCTAATTTGAGACACATATATTTTTCCAAAACCTCTTGACAGGCTGCGGTCTTTAATGTTGATTATAAGCTTTTTCGTTGCCAGATACAGCTTGGCAATATGTCAAATTCGTCTGGGTCGATCTCAAAAACACTATAAATGTCAGCAATTCCTCATTCCCTATTCTCCATTACTGATGACTGGTGACTGATGACTAATGACTAATTAACTGTAGTTTAGACTAAAAAATGATTGCAGCCAAAAGTAGCCGCCTTAGAATATCCGGCAAGCTGTTACTCAAAAACTCAAGAGGGAGAAGATTAAATAACTAATCTTGAAGACTTTTTACGTCGAGAAACCCGTTTTTTCACAGTGGGATATCGCGGTGCTACCGTCCGTACCCTTCCTTTTTCCCAGCCGGGGGATTTTCCCCTCTGTTTAGGCATTTTTGCGGGAGTACCAATGTCAACTAAAAGCGACAACATTGATTGAGCAACACGTCCAGGGGTTAAATTAATCGTAGCAGATTGCCTGCAGTAATACATTCTCAACCACTAAATCCCTAGCTAGCCAGAGTTGCCAACTCATCAACGGCATTAAATCACTCCAACGCTCGGATTGTTCGGGAGTTCTCAGGTTAGGCAATGTCCAGTGCAATCTTTGCTTGGCAAACCTATACCAATGATCCACTCCAAAACGTCGTAAATATTTGAACCAGACTGTTTCTAGAGGGAGAGTTCGTTCTCCCACCCAAGCCAACCATAAGGGTGGAAATGGCTGACCATTTGACATGGGCTTCATTCTTTGGAT
>NZ_JAUBRI010000022.1:0-97404 GCF_036701795.1 Microcoleus sp. N9_A1 | reverse complement strand
GAGAGTAAAACTTTGGGTATTACCTAAAGCTGCTTTGTCCGCAGAATCTCAGCGGCTTCAGCCCTGAGAGTGTCAATAGCGCGCCTCCAAATAAAATTTTATTTTGTTGTCAAACGTAATTGAGGAGATTGTTCCGGTTGAAACAAATCATGAAGCCGTCTTGCTAGCGCGGCGACGGCGTGCTGCAACCAATCCGCCCAAGCCGAGAGCCAAACCAGTCATTGTCATCGGTTCGGGAACTGCTTCTGCGCTCACGGTGAAGTCTTGGAAGTCTGCGTCGTTGCCGCCGCCGCGATCGTCAAAGGAGATTGTTGTGCCTTTGCCTTTGTCAAACAGAGAACTTAATCCGTCTGTGAAACTTCCAGCCGTTCCGAATTTGTTCGTTTTTTCTAGGTTGAGGTCGCTCCAAAGTGGCGAGCCGCCAAACACGGCTTGCTGGCTGCCACTGTTCAAGGCTGAGGTTGAGTAGACACTACCACCCCAGCCGCTGTCGAGCCCCAAAGTGTAAATTTGATTGGCCAGGAATGTGAATACTACGGGACCCGAATCCAAGACTGTATTGCCCAGAGTTCCTTTCCATTCGTTCTCGTTCCAGTTGTCTGAGGATTTAGTTTCCGAAAACAGGGTCTTAACTAAAGAGACCGCCGAGTCCTTCACACTGTAGACTCCCACAGAGGATTGGTACATTCCGTGAGATTCTTTGAAGTTAAACTTGACGCTTGTATCTTGGCTGAATGTGATGCCGTTGGTACCAAAGGAGAAGGCCTGAGCTGGAGCTCCGGCGCCAAACAGAGCTGTGGCGGCTGCGGTAGCTGTGAGGGCGGATAAGAGTTTGGTATTCATAACCTGTTCCTTTTGTGCGAGGGTCTTAATAATTTCATTATGCGATACTTTGTTTGTATTTGGTTCACTTTAGGTAAAGTTTGACATATTCTTTATCAAGCCTTTACATGACCTTCACAAATGCTGTCGATCGCATCTACCTGCGGGCTATCGATCCCTAACAATACCCACTAAATAATTATAAAAATTGTGGCTTGAAACCTTGCAGTTGCGGGCATGGGAGCGCGGGTAAGCCCAAGTGATTTAGAGCGGGATTATGCTAATTTTTTATGAGATTATCAAGTCTAAATCATCAACAGCAAACACTTAAGTATAAATACGGTCATATTCCTGTGTACTGACAGTTAAAGGAGTTTTCTATTAACCCCAAACTGGGAATATTTGTTTTTTGGGACTTGTATAGGGGAGTTAAAGTAGTTTATCTATCGGGTAAATTACCTACAAAATGCGATCGTTGGGTCTACGTATTTTGGTTAAATTAAATAGATCCCGTGGCGTGAGATATCCCAAAGACGCGATCGAGGAGATGCAATTTCTACAGACTGAAGCGGTAAAAGAGCGAATTGCCCCTCAACAAAGATTGTGTAGAGAAGCTCTGGCCCCGTCCTTGCTCCCGATCGCCCGCATCAAAAAAGACCGCTGTAGCGTTCCTCTGCCCAAGGTTCGCCCCGCTGGTGGTAGCCGTTGCGTTCCCAAAAACCGAGTTCTTCGGTTTCTGTAAACTCCAGGCCGTTAATCCATTTAGCGCTTTTCCAAGCGTACAAGTGGGGAACTACGAGCCGCATTGGGCCACCGTGGTCTGGGGATAGTGGTTCGCCGAAGACCGTGTGGGCGAAAAAGTTTTCTTCTCGGAGGAAGTCGGCGATCGCAATGTTGGTAGTGTAGCCACCGTAGCAGTGTTCCAGGACGTGCAGAGCTTTCGGATCGACTTCTACATACTTCAAAAAATCTGTGACTTTGACTCCCGTCCACTGCACATCGAGTTTCGACCACCGAGTGACGCAGTGAAAATCCGCAGTAAAGTTAGTTTGGGGCATTGCCTGGAAGTCCGACCAAGTGAAGGTTTGTGGTTTGGCCAATCCCCAGACTTTAAATTCCCAACTCTCAATACTAACGGAGGGTGTATCTCCGTAGGTCAGCACAGGAAAACCGTTGGCGAGGTATTGACCAGGGGGGACGCGATCGCTGTTTTCTAATTCTGGCTTACGAAAAAATTTGCCCAGCATTGATTCACGCTCTACAGTAACTGACTGCAATCCTGAGTATAACTTGCAGAGATGAGCGCATCGCAATTCATCTCAAGGTAGAAAGCTTTCATCACTTCTGCCGAAATAAAAATCCCCAAATCATGCTTTATGCCCGCCTAATTCTGCCTTTGGAGAGAGCCGAAGCTAAAAATTTTTAAAATTTATCACCCCAGCGTATGAATTACCTAACCTTAAATTGTATCGTAATTAATGGTGCATTTCCGAATCTTTGATGTATTGTTACAATATGCTCAGACGCCATATGTAAAAAAATTGATGGGGTAAAAATCATGATCACAAGTTGCTTGATTCCGTTGACGGTATGCTTGATTGCTTGGTGGGTGACTGCCGGGACTGACAACAGAACGCTAGACGGAATTCCGGCTCCCATAGCTGCAATTATTGGAATGTG
This sequence comes from Microcoleus sp. N9_A1, assembly GCF_036701795.1. Taxonomy (NCBI): domain Bacteria; kingdom Bacillati; phylum Cyanobacteriota; class Cyanophyceae; order Oscillatoriales; family Microcoleaceae; genus Microcoleus; species Microcoleus sp. N9_A1. The sequence goes on along the minus strand of NZ_JAUBRI010000022.1, from coordinate 94,902 downwards.
TTCGTTAATTTGGTTGGTGGCGGTGTGTCCTTGGCCTGTTGAACTCGCTCTAGTGTTGGCGGTGCTGGTTTTCGGCAAAGCTTATTTGGAAGATCTCTTGAAAGTCGGCTGAATTTTCAGTGCTAGCGCTCCTAGATTTGCGGGAGCGCGATCAGGTAATGCTACTTTGTGGAAATTTTCGCTATTTGTCTCGCTATGTTCTCATAGGAGGTCGCAAAGGTGGAATCAACCCCAGCATTGGTGAAATTAAATTTAGATATTTCGGTTAAAAATTAGAACATAAAGATCGACAGAGAAACCCGGTTTATCTAAGATAAACCGGGTTTGTGGGGGGCTGAAATTTTCACAGATCCCGCAAGACTTGTTTAGAACTTAGGCACTCGGAACCCAAGAAACCGGGTTTATCAAAAATTTGGGTTTAAAACCCTGTCCTTCGCTTGACGGCTTTAATTTCTTAAATCTATTCCAAAAAATCCGGTAATTGCTGGTTTTGTAGTAGATTAGAAAAGTCAAGGTTAAACTCCTTCGCCCGAAGTGAAACAGAGACTCAGACACACTTTTAGGCGTAAACCGGGGGACAAAGAGCGGCGAAAACTCTATAAACAGTCAGGGACTAAACAAAACAGCCCCAACTCCAGTAAACAAAATAATTTTCTTTTTGTTAAGTAGGGTAGGGCATACCCGAACTAATGATCAATATTATAGTGCGCTTTTGGAGACAGACCCGCGCTTGGTGGCTGCGAATCAGGCTCGTTAATTGGTAGGTTTCTACCGTTAAAAGGTCGGAGTATTGCCTTTCATGACGCAACACTTAAATGTTATTCGCTGAATTAAGAATCCCCTCGCCTTTAGGCAGGGGAGTGTCAAGAGTCCAAGACTGTTGTTGTATGTGCGTCAAATGGCGAGCTGTTAAATTGGCAAGCGATTGATATCTTTATTAGAACCAATTACTACCATCACCTCGCCCTTGCTCAAGCGTTGGTTCGGCTGCGGATTGATCTCGAACTTGTCGGTGCGACCGACTGCTAGCAAGTTCAAACCATACCTGCGCCGGAGCTCCAAATCCGAAATTGTTTTACCGTCAAATTTTTCAGGAACGAGTAACTCAACTATGCTGTGATCTGGGTCGAGGTCAAAGCGTTCTAAAATGCTGGGTTTTGTAAGAATTCGGGCCAAAGAATGGCCCATTTCTCGTTCTGGAAAAACCACATGATCTGCGCCGACTTTTTGCAAGATTTTCAAGTGAGTTTCCGAGGAAGCTTTGGCTATTACGTGACTTACCCCGCCTTCCTTAAGATTTAGGGTGGTGGTAATGCTTTCTGCTAGGTAATTGCCGATCGCCACAATCACCGTTTCAAATTCAAATATACCCGCTCCCCTAAGAGCGCTAGGCTCCGTAGAATCTAACTGTAAAACGTGAGCAGCTATACGATCGTTCAAAGCTTGAGCTACTTTTTTTTCGTCGGTGTCAACCCCGAGGACTTCGTAACCCAAGTCATGCAGGGTCGAACACACAGCTTTGCCGAAGCGTCCCAAACCAATAACTGCAAACTGCTTGTTTTCGACGCGCAAACCGCTAAAAAAATTCAAAGATGACAGGTTCACTCAATATCCAGCGCTGAAAGTCTTGCTTTTTAAATTGTAGCAAAGACAGCGCCGCCTCCTTTTGATTTGTGACTAAATAGTAAAAGTTGATTTGGGTTGTCACCCATTGTTTAGATTATCAGCAACAAGGCAAGATTTTTTATCCAACTAACAAACTTTCCTCAACATATTTAAAAGCTCTGGGTTTGGGGTCGCCGACAGCGGCACTCATCAGCAGCAGCACGCCAACCCGACCTATGTACATTGTAGCAATCAAAACCAACTTGCCGATCAATGAAATCTTAGCTGTAATCCCTGTGGAAAGACCGACAGTGGCAAAAGCTGACACGGCTTCAAACAAAACTTTGATAAATTCTAGTTCGGGATTGGCTAGCTGAATTAAAATTGCCGATATGAAGGCGACTAACAGGGAACCGAAGACTACGCTAATGGTTTTCAAAATCATTGCTGGCGGGATTTGACGCTGATAGCACTGCACATCTTCCTGGCCTTCGAGAACTGCTGCGGTACAGCTAAACAATATCCTAAAAGTTGTGGTTTTGATGCCGCCGCCGGTGCTGCCGGGACTGGCGCCGACAAACATTAGGGCGATCGTCATAAATAGCGCTGCGTCGCTCATTTCGCCGAAGTTAATTGTATTAAATCCCGCTGTGCGGGAAGTAACAGATTGAAACCAAGCTGCCATGACCTTTTGAAAAATGTTGAGAGGGCCTAAAGTTGCTTGGTTGTTGTATTCTAGCACCAAAAAGATTAGCGTTCCTAAAAATAAAAGGACAACGGTTGTACTGGTGACAACTTTGAAGTTTAGGGAAAAAACTGTACATACCGGGCTTTTGTTGAAGCGAGCGCGCACCCACAGGTACATTTCCATAATTACTTGATAGCCGATTCCCCCAAATACGATCAAACTGCCGATTGTCAAGTTAAGCACAGGCGAACTGACGTAGCGGGTAAAACTATCTGAGTAGAGGCTAAAGCCGGCATTGTTAAAGGCATTAACGCTGTGAAATATGGCAGCCCATAGACCTTCTTTGAATCCGTATTCTGGGACGAAAACCGACATCAGCAAAAAGACTCCAGTTAATTCAAACAAAACGGTTGTTGCTAGAATTGACTGCACGAGTTGCACTACGCCGGCTAGCCCGGATTTGTCAAGAGATTGTTGCAGGGCAATTTTGTCTTTTAAGCCAAAGCGGCGGCCTAATAACAGCAGCAAGAAAGTGGTGGCTGTCATGTAGCCCAAGCCTCCTATTTGCACGAGCAAAAGTAGGCACAGTTGTCCCCAAAAAGAGTAATATTTTCCGACATCCACAACCGACAAGCCTGTGACGCAAACAGCGGAAGTTGAGGTGAAGATTGCTGTGATGGGATCGTTCCAAGTTCCATCGATTGTGGAAAAGGGCATCATCAGTAGTAGAGCACCTGCGGCGATGACGGCGAGAAAGCCCAAGCAAATGGTTCGCGAGACTGTCATTCGATTTTAGATTTTAGATTTTAGATTTTAGATTGTAGATTTTAGATTTTAGAGGGAATCGACAAATCGATTTGAGATTTTTCGATTTGAGAGGAAACCGACAAATCTATCCAGGGGTATAAATAAGGATATCTCGGTCTGGGGAATGCCGATCGACCGATCGCACCAAATCGCCACATTCCATGACAACATCGGGAAAATAACGGTAGAATTCCTTTAATAACTTGCGATCTGGCGATGACATCAACACTTTACCAGCAAATTCAGGAACTCTACGACGCTTCTAGCGGTTTGTGGGAACAGGTGTGGGGCGAACATATGCACCACGGTTACTACGGCGCGGATGGGAATTTGAAAAAAGAGCGCCGACAGGCTCAGATAGATTTGATCGAAGAATTGCTCGGCGAGGCTGGAGTACCGTCAGAGAAGGCACTCTGCGAACCTTACCGCATTTTAGATGTCGGTTGCGGAATCGGCGGTAGCACGCTTTATTTGACTCAAAAGTTTAGTTCGATCGCCCAAAATAATTTAAAGTCGGATGGTGAGGTCGATCGAGATTTTGGGCGATCGACCGAACAAAACAAAACGGGCGCTAGCGTGACGGCCACCGGCATCACCCTGAGTCCGGTACAGGCCAACAGAGCGACTGAACGCGCTAAAATTGCAGGACTCGAAAGCAATGTTAACTTTTTAGTAGCAGATGCTTTGAATATGCCTTTTCCTGACGAGTCCTTCGACTTAGTTTGGTCCCTCGAAAGCGGCGAACATATGCCCGACAAAATTAAGTTTTTGCAGGAATGCTGTCGCGTGCTCAAGCCGGGAGGAACTTTGATGTTAGCAACTTGGTGTCACCGCCCGGTGGGAGAAACGGCGGGAGAATTAACTGATGCAGAAAGAAAGGAGTTAGCAGAAATTTACCGGGTTTATGCTTTACCTTACGTGATTTCTTTGCCGGAATATGAGGAAATTGTCCGCAGTTTGCCTTTTACCAATATTCGCAGCGCTGATTGGTCAAAAGCAGTTGCTCCGTTTTGGGATGTGGTCATCGATTCTGCATTGACTCCGAGCGCAATTTGGGGTTTGCTGACGAGCGGTTGGACAACTGTTCAAGCTGCACTTGCTCTCGGATTGATGAGCCGGGGATATGCGAGCGGATTGATTCGTTTCGGGCTGATTTGTGCTGTAAAATAAATCAGAAGGAAGAGGGAAGAAGGAAGAAGGAAGAGGGAAGAAGGAAGAAGGAAGTTCGGCAACGAGCAATGTACGGGATGTAACGGATGTAACGGATGTAAGTCCGTCGGAAGAAGGAAGAAGGAAGGAGGAAGAAGGAAGAGGGAAGAGGGTTCGGTTGATGATATTTATGGCGACAAGTTCAATTAAGTAAGGTGGATAATTTCCACTTTACTTAATATTATTTCTGGTGCGTTTGTAGGATTTATGGGCAACGATTCGATTGATAAGTCTTGGATTGATAAAGATGGCTCGGCTCCGCAAAGTTGGGTGATGGCATTTTGGGAGTTTTCTCGGCCGCATACGATTGTGGGGACTACGTTGAGCGTGCTGGCTTTGTACGCGATCGCCCAAAGCGCACAAATGTTTGTGAATCCGATATTTTTGCCCCTTGTTTGTGCTTGGTTGGCTTGCATTTGCGGCAATATTTATATTGTGGGATTGAACCAGTTAGAAGATGTTGAAATTGATAAAATCAATAAGCCGTATTTGCCGATCGCCTCTGGAGCATTTTCTCAAAAAACTGGGGAATTAATTGTAGCTGTAACTGGAATTTTGGCAATTTTGATAGCTGTTTTGCAAGGGCCGTTTTTGCTGGCTACAGTTGGTGTTAGTTTGGCGATCGGGACTGCTTATTCTCTGCCGCCAATTCGGCTGAAACGGTTTCCTTTTTGGGCGGCGCTGTGCATTTTTACGGTGCGGGGGGCGATCGTCAATTTAGGGCTGTTTCTGCACTTTAATTGGGTTTTGGGTTTGGGAAGGGCGAAAAGCGCTTTTTCGGGCTGGAGTTTGGAGAGTGTGTCTTTTGCGATTCCTGCGGAAGTTTGGGTGCTGACGGTGTTTGTGGTGGTGTTTACTTTTGCGATCGCCATTTTCAAAGATATCCCCGATATGGAAGGCGACAAGCAATACAATATTACTACGTTTACGATTGAGCTGGGCAAGCCGGCCGTCTTTAATTTGTCTCGCTGGGTGTTGACAGTTTGTTATTTGGGCGCGACTGTGGCGGGAGTCATTGTCTTGTCTAATGTTAATTTAGTGTTTCTGGCAGTTTCTCATTTGGCGGCTTTGGGTTTGATGTGGTTTTGGAGTGCGAAAGTTGATTTGGATGAGCAAAAAGAAATTGCGGATTTTTATCAGTTTATCTGGAAGTTGTTTTTCTTAGAATATCTGATTTTTCCAGCAGCTTGTTTGTTAGGGTAAATGAAGGAAGTTCGGCAGCGGATTTTGTAGCGGATGTAACGGATGTAACGGATTTAAGGGAGGTCATTTCAGAACCGATTTTGTAATCACTTTAATAAATTTAAAGGATTTAACAATGTTGAGGGAAGAAGGAAGGAATAGTTAACAAATTAGAATCAGTTGGTAATTACAAGTTAGCGAACTCCCAAACAACAAAGATAACTATGGCTTCTAAGAAAAAACTGCAAAAATCTGCCGTTAAACAGAGTGCTGAAGACTGTTTGAAAAGAGCTTGGGAACATCACCAAGCGGGGCGTTTGTTAGAAGCTGAAAATTTGTACCGGCAAATCGTAGAAGTCGAGCCGGATTCAGCAAACGTGCTTTGTTTGTTGGGAATAGCGCTGAGACAGCAGGGAAAAGTTGCTGAGGCGATCGACTTTTACGAACAGGCGATCGCCCAAAACCCCGATTTTGTAGAAGCACATTTAAACAAGGCCCATGTTTTGCTGGATGTTGGCGAATATCAAAGGGCGATCGCCAGTTACGAACAAGTTATCAAAATACAGCCAAATTCCGCACTCTCCTGCAATAAATTGGGCTGGCTCAAACAGCAATTAGGCGAAACAGACGCGGCACTTGTATATTACCAAGCAGCGCTTAAACTCGACCCAAACCTGGTTGAAGCCGCCCACAATTTAGGCAAAATATTTACAGAAAAAAAACAATTCAACGATGCAGCAACCTGTTATTTGCACGCTTTAAAAATAAATCCTAAATTGACATATTCTCTGCTAGGCTTGGGTAGAGTTTTGCAGCAACAAAATAAATTAACCGAAGCTCTCAACTGCTACCAGCAAGCTTTAGAAATAGAACCGCAAAATCCCGAGGCGCAAAATAATATCGGAGCATTTTACCACGAACAAGGCAATACAAAAGCAGCCATAGACCACTACCGACAAGCATTAAGCTTAAAGCCTGACTTCGTGGATGCTATTAACAACCTTGGACACGCATTGGTGGATTTAGGCAATTTTCAAGAAGCTTTTTATTGTCACCGTCGAGCCTTGGAATTACAGCCAGACAACGCCACCGCACACCTCGAATTTAGTTTAACTTTGCTGTTGTTCGGAGATTATCAGCGCGGTTTTGCTGAATACGAATGGCGGTGGCGCACTCCGACACTGCAACCGAGGCAATTTCTACAGCCGCTTTGGGATGGTTCGGATTTGCAGGGAAAAACTATTTTACTGCACGTCGAACAAGGCTTGGGCGATTCTATTCAGTTTATTCGCTACGCGCCAATTCTTCGCAGCCGAGGCGCTAAAATTATGGTGGCTTGCTATCAAGAACTGACGCGGTTGTTTGCGACTGTTGCCGGCATTGAATATTTATCAGTTAGTTTTGAGGGTTTACCAGTATTTGACGTTCACGCACCGCTGATGAGTTTACCCAGAATTTTGGGGACAACTCTCGAAACAATACCCGCAAATATTCCTTATTTGACTCCGCCTGCTGAGTGCAAATTTGCGCTAGCTTCTGATGCCAAATTTAAGGTGGGAATTGTGTGGGCGGGGAATCCAACCAGGCGGAAAGACAATCAGCGATCTTGCAGTTTGAGCGATTTTATTCCGTTGTTTGAGGTGGCGGGAATCGCTTTTTATAGTTTACAAAAAAACTTGTCCGAGAGCGATCGCACTTTGCTCAATCACCACTTGGTGCCGGATTTAAGCCCGCACCTGAATGACTTGGCTGATACGGCTTCTGCTATATCTCAACTGGATTTAGTGATTAGTGTCGATACTTCTGTCGCGCACTTGGCTGGTGCTTTGGGAAAACCAGTTTGGGTGCTGCTTTCTTTTGCTCCTGACTGGCGCTGGCTGCTGGATCGCGAAGACAATCCTTGGTATCCAACTGCTAGGCTTTTCCGTCAAAGTCAGCCGGAAAGTTGGGGAGAATTGTTTCAGGATGTGCAGGCGGCTTTGAGTTTGTTGGCGATCGCCAATTCTACTACTTATTCCGAGGATAATACTAAAAATTTGTCCCTCGCAAAGACAGTCGATGCTGCGGCGCTGGAAATCACAAACGTTAGCTTGGTTGAGGATAGCCAAAAAATATTTTTGACAGCGGGCGAAGCGCTGGCAAACCGCGTAGCAATCGAGCAAATGCCGCCAATTGAAACATCTATTACTAGGGCGGCTAATGGGGAAAATTCGGCTGTTTTAGAGGATATGTTGCAGCAAGCCGAAAAGTTGATGGAAACAGGCGACAAGCAAGAGGCGATCGCCCTTTACGGACAGATCATATCTCTTGACCCAAATTGCGTTCAAGCCAGGATTAATTTTGGTTTTCTAAAACAAGAAAATGGCGAATTGGACGCAGCTATCCCGCATTACCGAGAAGCTTTAGCACTCGATCCAAATATTCCTCAAACAGCTTACAATTTGGCAAAGATTTTTGAGGAGCAAGGTCAAGTCGCAGAGGCGATCGCACATTACGAACAAGCTCTAGTCGCCGATCCTGATTTCGTACCCGCACTGATAAATTTAGCAGTGTCGCTGCAAGAAAAAGGCGAACTTTTAGAGGCTGTAAACCTCTACAGGCGAGCGCTGGAAATTCAGCCGCATAGCTGGGAAGCTTACAACAATCTAGCAACTGTTTTGCAAGAACAGGGCAATTTAGAAGATGCCCTAGAATATTATCACAAAGCTCTCGAATTGCTGCCGGATTTTGTGGAAGCTATTAACAATTTAGGCAGGACTTTTCTGGAAAAAGGCGCGGTAGAAGAGGCGATCGCCTGCTACAAACGGGCGATTGTTTTGAGTCCAGATCATGCTAGCGCTCACCTCAATTTATCCTTGGCTTTGTTGTTGGCGGGAGATTTGGAAAATGGTCTGGCGGAGTACGAGTGGCGCTGGAAAATTAATGAATTTAAAATCGGTCATTCCTGTTTTTTGGCTGGGCCGGGAAATACAGTGGCGGCGAGAGAATACCGGCCGCTGTGGGATGGTTCCGATTTGCAGGGAAAGACTATTTTGCTGCACGCCGAACAAGGTTTGGGCGATTCGATTCAGTTTATCCGCTACGCTGCGATCGTCAAAAATAAAGGCGGTAGGGTCATTGTTGGTTGTTACCCGCAATTGCAACGTTTGTTTGCAACGGTTGACGGGATTGATTTGCTAATAGTTAGAGGCGAGCCACTGCCGGAATTTGACGTGCAAGTGCCGATGTTAAGTTTGCCCTATGTTCTGGGTACAACGGTGGAAACAATCCCGGCAAATACTGCTTATTTATCTGGGAATGCGGGTGCTAAATTTGGGCTTTTGCCCGATCGCAATTTGAAAGTTGGGATTGTCTGGGCGGGGAATCCCAAACACCGCAAAAATATGCAGCGTTCTTGCAGTTTAAGTCAGTTTCTGCCGCTTTTGGACGTTTCGGGGGTAAGTTTTTACAGCTTGCAGAAAGAGGTTTCCGAGGCCGATCGCGCGCTGTTGGATCGAACTCCGATCGTCGATTTGAGCCGGCATTTTGGGGATTTGGCCGATACTGCTGCTGCGATCGCCGAATTGGATTTAGTGATAGCCGTCGATACCGCTGTCGCCCATTTGGCGGGCGCTTTGGGCAAACCGGTGTGGATTTTGCTGGCGTTTTCGCCGGATTGGCGGTGGCTGCTGGAGCGCGAAGACAGTCCTTGGTATCCGACGGCGCGGCTGTTTCGCCAGCCCAGCAGGGGCGATTGGGCGTCGGTTTTCACTCTGGTGGCGCAATCTCTGGGCCGCCTGGTTTCCCCAGCCTACGTGCCTTTGGCGGCGGCGGATGCAGAGTTTCGCTCTGGCCGAAATTTGCAGATGCAGCGCAATTTTGGCGGTGCGATCGAATGTTACGAGCGGGCGATCGCGATCGATCCAAATTACGCCGCCGCCCACAGCAATTTAGGCGTTGTCAAACAGTACGTCGGGCGCTTGACAGAGGCGATCGCGCACTACCAACAAGCGCTAGAAATCGACGGAAATTTGGCGGAAACTGCGAGCAATTTGGGCAGCGCCCTGGCGGAAGCAGGGGAAAATGCAGAGGCGATCGCACAATACCAGCGGGCGCTGTCTTTGAACCCGAATTGCGCCGAAGCGATGATTAATTTGGGGCTGCTGCGGGAAGAAGAAGGGAATGTGAATGAGGCTGTAAAGCTTTACCAGCAAGCAATTCAAGTAAATCCTGATTGCGCGGCGGCTTATTTAAATTTGGGAATTGCTTTGGAGAAACAAGGGGAGGAAGCGGGCGCGGATTACGATCGCGCGATCGCAAATTACGAACGGGCGATCGAGCTCGATCCCAATTATTTCGACGCTTTGCACAACTTAGCATACGCCTCGATCCGGCAGGGCCGAGTTGCAGATGCGATCGCCTATTACGAACGAGCTCTGGCGCTGCAGCCGGATTTGGCAGCAACCGATCTGGCTTTTGGGAATTGGCTGTCAAACCAAGATAAGTTAGATGAGGCTCTAGCCTTTTGCCAGCAAGCGATTCAAAAATATCCAGCCAGTGCCGCCGCTCGCTGCAATCTGGCAATTGTCCTGCACAAACAAGGTAAAATTCAAGATGCGATCGCCTGCTACCACCAAGCTTTGAGCCTGAAACCCGACTTTCCCGAAGCTTTGAACAATCTCGCTAAAGCTTTTGAGGAAGCGGGAAAAACGGCGGAGGCGATGGATTGTTACAATCGGGCGATCGAACTCAAACCCGGTTATGTCAATTCTCTCAACGGTTTGGGAAACATTCTGCACCAAAGCGGACAATTTGCAGATGCTGTCAGCTATTACGATCGAGCAGTTGAATTCAATATTGCCAACCCCGAATCTCACCTAAATTTAGCTTTAGCATTACTGCTGGCGGGAGATTTTGGGCGCGGTTTTACAGAGTACGAATCGCGGCTAGTAGTTGAAAAAAAACAGTTCCCGCAATACAACTTTCTCCAGCCGATTTGGGACGGCAAAGATTTGGATGGAAAAACAATTTTGCTTTGCCCGGAACAGGGTTTAGGCGATGCAATTCAATTTATTCGCTACGCAGAATTAGTCAAGCAAAAAGGCGGCCGGGTAATTGTTTGGTGTTTGCCGCACTTGCAGCGATTGTTTGCAGGAGTTGCGGGAATCGATCAGTTGATAATTAGTCCAGAAGCAGCGCCGGATTTTCAAGTTCGCGCGCACCTCATGAGTTTGCCGCACCTCCTGGGAACAACCTTAGAAAGTATACCCGCCCAGGTTCCTTATTTAGCTCCGCCTCCCGGCTTGGAATTTACTTTGAGACAAACTGCTAATTTGAAAGTAGGGATTGTCTGGTGCGGCAATACTAACAATTCACAAAATAAAGTGCGATCGTTGCCGCTCAATTTGTTCGCCAAAATTTTAGATATTCCCGGAGCAGATTTTTACAGTTTGCAAAAGGAAATGACAGCAGAAGAACGCGCTTTATTAGAGCAAATGCCCGTCACAGATTTAAGCTCTTATTTGCACGACTTTGCCGATACAGCGGCCGCAATATCGGCTCTGGATTTAGTGATTTCTGTAGATACTTCTGTGGCGCACTTGGCCGGTGCTTTGGGTAAACCGGTGTGGATTTTGCTGTGTTTTGTGCCAGATTGGCGGTGGATGTTGGAACGGGAAGATAGCCCTTGGTATCCGACGGCGCGCTTGTTTCGTCAGTCAACAGCACAAGATTGGGAAGGAGTTTTAGAAGTAGTTGGTTTGGCGCTCCGAGAAAGAGTTACTCAGCATCAGGAATCTCAACCAATAATACAAACTCAGCTTAATTTTGACTTGGCTAAGCAACAGTTCGATCTGGGAAATCTGCTGAAGTCGCAAGGAAAATTTATTGAGGCGATTTCGTGTTTTGAAAATGCTTTAGGTTTGCATCCAAATTCGGTAGAGGTAGCCACCAATTTAGCGGTGACGCTGCACCAAATAGGCAATTTAACAGGGGCTGTAACATATTATCAGCGCGCAATCGAAATCGACCCAAACTGCGCTCTATCCCAAAATAACTTTGGTATTTTGCTGCAAACTCAGGGCCGTATAGACGATGCTATATCTTGTTTCCAAAAGGCGATCGCCCTAAATCCCCTTTACGTCAAAGCTCTCAACAATCTCGGCGCGATACTCCAGCAGCAGGGCAATTTGTCAAAGGCGATCGCCTGTTTTAATCAAGCACTTTCCATCAATGCCAATTACGTGCCGGTCATCGTAAATTTGGGCGCGGCCATGCAAGCAACAAATCAGCTAGAAGAAGCTAAACGCCTTTATTGTCACTCAATTGAAATAGAACCTGACAGCGCGGCAGGGCATTATCACCTGGGAAATTGGTTCTTAGAAAGGCACCAATTCGATCGAGCTTCGGTTAGCTTAGAAAAAGCCATAGCCTTACAGCCAAATTATGTAGAAGCGCTGAATAATTTAGGCACAGTATTAGAAGCAAATCACGAAGTAGACCGGGCAATTTTCTGTTACAATCGAGCTATTAGTTTCGATGAAAATTGTGCTAAAGCTCACTTCAATTTATCCTTGGCGCTGCTGTTAACAGGTGACTTGCTTCGCGGTTTTGCAGAGTACGAATGGCGCTGGCAAACCGATCAAGCAAAAAACATACAGTGGTTGAATTTCGATCGGCCAATTTGGGACGGTTCAGATTTGCACGGACAAACTATTTTGCTGCGCTGCGAACAAGGTTTGGGTGACGCAATTCAGTTTGTGCGCTACGCGGCAATCGTGCAGCAAAAAGGCGGCAAAGTAATCATTTCTTGCTATCAAGAACTCAAGCGTTTGTTCAAGCAGATTCCTGGCATCGAACAAGTGGCGGTGCGGATGGACGAATTGTCCGATTTTCAAGTGCAAGCACCGCTGATGAGCTTGCCGCACATTCTGGGAACAACTTTAGAAAATATACCGGCAAATGTTCCTTATTTAGCACCGCCGCCGAATTGGCAATTTTCCCTAAATTCCGTGAAGCGCAGCTATCCCGTAGGGAATCGCAATTTCAAAGTGGGGATTGTATGGGCGGGAAGTTCGGAACATTTGAAGGATTTTGTGCGATCGAGTTATTTAAGCTATTTTCTGAAATTGTTCGATATTCCGGGCGTAAGTTTTTACAGTCTTCAGAAAGAATTATCTGCGGGCGATCGTACTTTGTTAAGTCAAACTTCCGTAATAGATTTGAGCGAAAATTTGAACGATTTTGCTGATACTGCGGCGGTGATATCGCAACTAGATTTAGTAATTTCTGTTGATACTGCTGTGGCGCATTTAGCCGGTGCTTTGGGCAAACCGGTATGGATTTTGCTGTGTTTTGTGCCGGATTGGCGGTGGATGTTGCAGCGCGAAGATAGCCCTTGGTATCCGACGGCGCGGTTGTTTCGCCAGCACAAACCGGGGGATTGGGATGGAGTGTGCGATCGGGTAAAAATAGCTTTGCAAGAGTTAACAAAATCCTTGATTGCGAGTGAAACATCGCCATCGCCCAGTCTCGTCTCTGCCCAAAAACTGACAGCAGTTGATGTGGATTTTCACATAGCAAATGCTTTACGAAAACAAGGGAAACAAGCCGAAGCAGCCACTCGCTACGAGCAAGTAATTGTCGCCTCGCCAAACCACGCAGTAGCCCACAGTTATTTAGGTTATTTTAAGCAGGAAAACGGGCAAATAGCCGAGGCTATTTTCCACTACAACAAAGCCCTAGAAACAAATCCCAATCTCAGCGAAACCAACTTATACTTGGGTTCCGCCCTCGAAGAACAGGGAAAAGTCGCAGAGGCGATCGAATTCTATAATAAAGCAATTCAACTATGTCCCGAATCACCAAATTGGCGTTTGAGACGAGCGTTAGCTTTGCTTTTAACTGGAAATTTTGAGCGCGGTTTTGCGGATTACGAATCGCGCTGGCAAACTCAAGAATTGGAACCCAGATATTTCGAGCAACCGCTTTGGGACGGTTCCGATTTGCAGGGAAAAACAATATTGTTGCACCCCGAACAAGGTTTGGGCGACACCATTCATTTTATCCGCTACGCATCTTTAGTTAAGCAAAAAGGTGGCAAAGTTATTGTGGCTTGTCATCTGTCGCTGAAGCGTTTGTTTGAAAAAGTTGCCGGGATCGATATTTTAGCAACAAAGCCGCAAGATTTGGTGGATTTTCAAGTACAAGCGCCGCTGATGAGTTTGCCCCTAATTCTGGGAACAACTTTGGAAAATATGCCTGTAAATATTCCTTATTTAGCTGCGCCAGAGGATTGTAAAATTTCTTTAGAACCAAACAATCAGCTAAAAGTAGGTATTGTGTGGGCTGGTGGGCCGCTGCACCGCAATAACAATGAGCGATCGTGTAAGTTGAGCGATTTTGTGAAGTTTTTAGATGTTCCGGGAGCGAGTTTTTACAGCTTGCAAAAAGATTTGCCAGCGAGGGATTACGCTTTATTAAATCAAGAGCAAGTTCCAGATTTGAGCAAACATTTAGGAGATTTTGCTGACACTGCAGCGATTATTTCCCAACTGGATTTAGTAATTTGCGTCGATACTGCTGTGGCGCATTTAGCCGGGGCGTTGGGGAAACCGGTGTGGATTTTGCTGTCTTTTATGCCGGATTGGCGGTGGATGCTCGATCGCGAAGACAGCCCTTGGTATCCCACTGTGCGGTTGTTTCGCCAGGAAAAACCGGGTGATTGGGATGGTGTGGGCGATCGGGTAAAATCAGCCCTAGAACAGCTAATTACTCGTTACCAAGGGGCGGGCACGCACCATCCACCGCCCCTACAGATTCTCCCAGAAACCCCGCCAAAAACAACAGGAATCGGCATCAGTTGGCCGCTCAGCATCACCAGCGGCTGGGGAATTTACGGCATGAATTTAACACTGCAACTGCTGCGAAATCCTGCATGGGAAGTAGCACTTTTAGCACCGCCATCCATCACATCAGAATCAATCAATCCGCTGCACAAATCGCTGTTATTGCCTGCAATAGAAAAGCAGAGAGATTTTCAAGAATTAGTAACCGCAAATCCAGACAAACAGATTTCCTGCAACTTTCCCGTACTTTATGGCTTGGGAAATAATTTAGTTTCGTCTGGAGTTGAGAATCAAATTACCAGCGCTTGTCAAGTAGGAGTCATCTTTTTTGAAGACACGCGAATCACAGCAGAAGCACTAGAAAAAGCCAAAAAATATAGCGTGATTGTCGCCGGTTCTAACTGGAATGCCGATGTTTTGCGAAGCTGCGGCTTGACGAATGTGGCGATGGTAAATCAAGGAATTGACCCGACAATTTTCCATCCTGCACCCAAATCTAATCTATTTGGCGATCGCTTCGTGATTTTCTCCGGCGGCAAACTAGAATATCGCAAAGGCCAAGACATAGTAATTGCCGCTTTCAAACAATTTCGCGCCAAACATCCAGAAGCGCTGTTACTAACAGCGTGGCACAACTTTTGGCCTCAATATATGCTGGGAATGGAACAAACCGGAAACGTTGCGGGATTTCCTAATATCAACCGCGACGGAAGTTTAGGAATTTCCCAATGGTTAGCAGCCAACGGTTTACCAGTTGAATCTTTTATCGACATCGGCTTAATTCCCAATCACCTCTCAGGACAAATTTTGCGAGAAGCCGACTGCGCTGTTTTTACTAACCGTTGCGAAGGCGGCACTAATTTAGTCGCAATGGAAAGTATGGCCTGCGGAATTCCGACTATTTTATCAGCAAATACTGGCCATTTAGACTTGATTTACAGCAATATTTGCTATCCTTTATCGCATCAGGGACGAGTTAAACCGACTGCTCATTTTCCCGGTGTAGAAGGTTGGGGAGAGTCGGATGTTGCAGAAGTTGTTGAGGCTTTGGATCAAGTTTATACTAATCGCGAAGTGGCAAAAAATCGGGGTTTAGCTGCGGCTAATTTTATGCTCGATTGGACTTGGGAAAAACAAGTTAATCGGTTTCTTGATGTTATACTAAATCTGAGATAAAACCTGTTGATAAGTGTCGGCGGTTGAAAGCGCATACAAACGAAGATAAAACCGGGCATACACAAACAAAATTCGCGCAACACGAGACTAAGAAATTGCAATTTCTGCCAATATTTTTTCAGCACTATTCACGCTGTCAATATCGTAAATCTCCCGGTTATAACAAACAATTTGTGCTACCAATTTATCATGGTATTGTTGAGCTTTTTCTAACATAGAACCATGAGTACGACGATAGTTGACAACTACTTCTCTCGTTCCCAAAAATGGAACATTGTGTCTATGACAATTCACCCAAAATTCCCAATCTTCGTAACCTTCTTTCATTTCAGTCTTGTACCCGCTGACCAAATTCAAAACAGATTTGTGATACAGTGAAGACGGGTGAATCATGTTAGATTGTTTGATGTTTTCGGGAGAATACAACTCGTAACTTGGTACTGTGCGATTTTCAGTGCCAAACATTTGATAAGAACCAAATGCTACGCAAGGTACATTTGATTTTAAACATATTCCTAAAAGGTCAGTTAAGGCGTTTTCAGCTAGGATATCATCAGCATCTAAAGGCATGATGTATTCACCGTTTGCTGCTGCTATGCCAGCATTTCTAGCACTTGAAAGCCCTTGATTAGCTTGTTCTATTAGCCTAATTTGATACTGGGGATTTGCTGCTATCAATTGTTTGGCGACTGTGCTAGTAGTATCTAAACTGCCATCATTGATAATGATTATTTCCCAATTTTTGTAAGTTTGGTTGATAACGCTAGTTACTGCTTGCGGTAAAAAATGAGATTGATTGTAACAGGGAATAATCACAGATATCAAAGGTTGACTTGCAAGCTGCGGCGAAGCTGCGACTTGCTTTACACTTTGTGGATGGTTTGAGTGTGAATTTTCGCTAGAAGTTCTAGCCACTTGTAAGCTGTAAAAATAAATCTTTGGATGGACGATCGCTAATTGATTCAGATCGGTATTTTGATACTCCTTCACTAACCTCGGATATCTCGACAAGTGTTCTTCTTTGACAAAAATCAAGATATTTTGAGCGTACCAAGGCTCGACTTTTTCATTGTTCCATATTTTTTTTCTCAAGCAGTCAATGACTACAAAACCGTTTTGTTGAAAGTAATAAGCCCAATATTGTGGCCACTGTTCGTTAAGGTGTTCGACACCGCCTTGAAATGGTATTGCTGCTGAAAACAAAATTACTGGTGCTAGTTTAGTTAGAGAATTAACAAAGTTTTCCGCACAGGTACTGGGTAAATGTTCCGCAACTTCCAGAGAAATTGCCAAATCAAACTTTCTTTCTACTTGCAGCGGTTGCTTTAAGTCGTAAGACTTGAACTGATTTAAAGGAATTTCTAAAAGAGTGCGATCGACATAATCGCCATCTATTCCCAAACAGTCAGCAATTCCCAACTTGTGAAACGCAGCTAACCAACCTCCCGTACCGCAGCCCACATCCACCACACTTTTAGGTAAAATGGGTTGCAGCAAGTCTAACAGCAGGGGAATAATTTCTCCAGCAGAAATGCGAGTTCCTTCTCCGATTAATTGGTAAAAATTTCTTGTATAAGATGACGGTGGGTTGTGAGTTTTTTTGCTGCTTGTTTGAGAATTAATTTTATCTAAACTGCTAATATTGTAACCGTGCAAATGTGCTGGCAAATTCCAGGAAATCTTGGGATCGGGTTGATGTTTTACCGGTTCGACATTCCCCCGCCAAGCTGCACCCATAATTTGCATTGTTTGATAAATTACAGTATGCCATCCCCTTTGTTTTAAATAATCTAAACCTTGAGCAACAGCGGGAGCAGCTAAGTCGTGAAATAAAATTATTGCATTTTTTTCTGCCAATTGTTCGCAGACAATAGCATCATTTAACGGGCCTGGCGCTCCGTGTTCTCCGTCAATAAAAATTAACGACCATTTGCGGTTAAATTGATTAGCTAATTCCTCTACTTTTTGGGGGCTGTAGCCGGGTACTAGCTTCACGGAAGTTTGCACGCCAGAGGCATTGAGAGCGCCTTGAATTGAATCGATGACGCTTTGTCGAATGTCTTCTCTTTCTAACAGCGGATCGATTACATCTAATTCAACTCCTGCGAGGGCTAAATGACAGGCAGACCATCCCAGCCAGCAGCCGATTTCTAAGGCTTTTTTTCCGGCAAATTGCAGGGCTGTATTGTACAAAATGTGTGCTTCGTCGCGGCTGAGAAATCCGACTGAACTAGCGCGGCGATCGACATACCAATTGTGCTGAATTTCCCGGCGTAGGTAGGGCCACGAACAAGTTTGAGTATCGCCGACAATCATGTTGGGAAAATAGGCATCTGGGAGAATAATTTTCAATCCGGGCGAGACGTAATCTCCGGCGGGTAACAAAGTATTGTTGTTCATTTCAGATTGTGGCGGTAATGTAATTTGTGTTGGTTTTAACTGTGGAGATACTGGCTGTTGTATCGGTTGATAGCGGAGACTAATTTCTATTTGACTTCCGTCGGTTGTTGCTAATGTTACCAAGTCGTGCTTGTGACCGGTGATGTGCAGAATGCCGATCGCCCCGTGCGGCAAATACGGCTCCACAAAACAGGCTCGCTGCTTGTCCCAGACGGGCAAACCAAAGTTGCAGCTCCAGTTGCACCGAGCCGGCAGCATCTCTGTTTTGTCAAACATTTCAGTGCCGTAAACCAACCGATTTAAAGCTATTTGGTCAGTCATTAAAGAAACGTGCCGCTGCAATCCCTCTCCCAGATATTCCGCCCATAATTCCCAGTGCGGGGCATCTTTTTTTAGTGCGAAAATACCTGCATTTATAGTTGGATAGGTGTGCAACTGTTGGGCAATTTCTTCGCCAAAAGCTGCTTGATAATCGCGGTAAACAAATTCCCAATACCAAGGCAGTTTGCCGTAAGCTAAATAATAGCCTCTGTCTAATTCGGGAACAACTGCTAAACCGCGTTTTGCCGCGCCTTTAACTAATAGTTCAACAGCTTGCCAATCTTGCACCCAAGCATCGGCATCTATCCACAGGTAGATGTCAAAGTCTGGGAAGTAGCGGCGCAGAAACGGACGTGCTAGAAGTCCTTTGAGATAGTGAGGGGATTCATTTCTGCCGGGAAAGTCAAAGTTCCAATCGGGTTTTTTAATGAAATTAACTTGTGTTTCCAGCCACTGCAATTGTTCGGGAGTGCAGCCGAGATCGAAAAAGCCGATCGCCACATTTGCACCCTCTGATTTTTCCCGCACTGATAATATAGTGCCTCGCACCAGTTCAAAGTAATTTGCATCGGCGGCCGTGATGATGATAATCTGCATAAATATAGGATTTTTGGTTAGGAATTGGGCATTGGGAATTGGGCGGAGCGAAGCGGAGGGATTGGGCATTGGGCATTAATTATTTGTTATTTGTTATTTTTTATTTCATGATTGCTCCTTCTTCCTTCTTCCTTCTTCCTTCTTCCTTCTTCCGACGGACTTACATCCGTTACATCCGTTACATCCGTTACATAATCCGTTGCCGAACTTCCTTCTTCCTTAAATTATACTATCGAGGATGACTTATGAAAAACCCAAAAGGAAAAGTTTATCTAGTCGGTGCGGGGCCCGGAGATTGTGACTTGATGACAGTGCGATCGCACAAACTGCTATCCCAAGCCGAAGTTTTAATTTACGACGCTCTCATCGACATCCCACAACTCGAATTAATCCCAGTAACTTGTCGAAAAATAGAAGTCGGGAAACGCGGTGGCAAACCTTCCACCCAGCAGCAAGAAATCAACCGCTTGCTGGTAGAACAGTGTAATTTAGGCAAACAAGTAGTGCGCCTCAAAAGCGGCGATCCGTTTATTTTTGGCCGCTCCAGTTCCGAAATTCAAGCATTGATAACAGCAGGCTGCGAGTTTGAAGTAGTACCCGGAATTTCATCCGCATTAGCCGCACCAATGCTAGCAGGAATTCCCCTCACAGATGCGGTGATGAGCCGCTGTTTTGCAGTGATGAGCGCCCACGAAACAGATGCTTTAGAATGGGAAGCATTAGTGCGGATTGAAACTTTGGTAATATTGATGGGAGGGCGCAATTTAAGCGAGATAATTTGGCAATTGCAAAAACACGGGCGATCGCCCGAAACACCGATCGCCATTATCCGAGATTGCAGCCGCCCCGAACAGAAAATCTGGATCGGAACTCTGTTCAACATCGTACAGCAAACAGCAGGTCAATCTCTATCGCCTTGCGCGATCGTCATTGGAGAAGTAGTCAGATTGCGCGAATATTTAATCGGATCGGAAAACCCAAACATGAGCGTTACACCAGTCATTTCTAACAACAGCCAGCCGCTAGCCGGAAAAACGATTTTAGTCACCCGCGCAGCTTCCCAGTCCAATCAATTTAGCGATCGACTCCAGCAACTAGGAGCTCGCGCGATCGAAATGCCCGCCTTGGTAATTGGTGCGCCGTCCACTTGGGAACCATTAGACAGGGCGATCGCACAATTGTCAAGCTTTCATTGGTTAATTCTCACATCCCACAACGCTGTAGACTGGTTTTTTGAAAGATTGCAAGCAAAAGGCAAAGACGCGCGCAGCTTGTCTGGCATTAAAATCGCAGTAGTAGGCAAAAAAACAGCAGAAAGTTTGCGATCGCACTCTCTACAACCAGACTTTATTCCCCCAAACTTCGTCGCCGACTCCCTAATCGAAAACTTCCCCTGGCAGGGCGGGCACGGGGGCACCGCCCCTACAAACTGCAAGATTCTATTTCCCAGAGTAGAAAGCGGCGGGAGAGAAGTTTTAGTCAAAGAATTCACCGCCAAAGGAGCGCAAGTAATCGAAGTACCAGCTTACCAATCTTGCTGTCCCGAAACTATCGCTCCGATCGCCCTAGCCGCACTCCAAAATCAAGCAGTAAATATCATAACCTTTGCCAGTTCCAAAACCGTGCATAACTTTTGCAATCTCATAGAAAAAACCCCAGAATTGTCTTTGTCTGAGGATTGGTTAGAAAATATTTGCATCGCCTCGATCGGCCCGGAAACTTCCAAAAGCTGCTATAATTTATTGGGCAAGTTAGATGTGGAAGCTCAGGAATATACGTTGGACGGGCTGACAGAGGCGATCGTGGAATGGGCTGCAGCACATCAAAAATCACCCGGCGGTTGAAACCGCGGCTACACACACAAAGTCCGCCTCCGCGGACTAAGAAGGCGATATAAGTTGTAAACTGGTTGTAAGGTAATCGCGACTACATAGACAAACCAGAATATCAAAAATCACCTGCAGTCGGCGGAGGCCGACTTCGTTTGTATAGACGCGGTTTCAACCGCCGAGTTTTACTCAGCCATTGATGATCTAATCTGCGGGATGTAAAACAATAAAATAACTAGGAGGAAACATGAGCGCAAAAGACCAACTTCTTCAAGAACTCGATCGAGTACCAGAACCTTTGCTGCTGAAAGTGCTGGAATTTGTTCGTTCCTTAAAAACTGAAGAAGAACAACAACAATTAGAAGCCAAAGCATGGCAAGCATATCTAGATTCTGAACGCGAAAGAAAGGAGGTTTATCATCGCCTTGCCAACTCCTAACTTTATCACCAAAAATACGGTTCTCAGCATTCATGCCAGACAGATAGAGAGATTTGGTGGCACTTCCGGGGTTAGAGATGAAGGCTTGTTAGAGTCAGCTTTGGCTCAACCGCAAGCAACTTTTGGCGGTCAATTGTTGCATCCGACAATTGCCGAACAAGCTGCTGCTTATCTCTATCACATAGCGATGAATCATCCGTTTATTGACGGCAATAAACGATCGGCTTTTGCGGTGGCGGATACCTTTTTGCGTTTGAATGGTTGCACTCTAAATTTAACGGACGATCGAGCATATAATTTAGTCATGCGAGTCGCACGGGGAACCGTGACAAAGGAAGAATTAAGCACCGAGTTCGAGTCATATATTGTTTAGTTTTAATAAGTAAGTTGGGCCGCCTAAGTTGAAATCGAGTAAAGTGCGCCCGGGTACACCCTACATTGAAATAGACAATCGCGGAACAAAATAGCAAGTAAAATTATCACTAAATAACAAAGCCGACCAGGTTTGGGTCAACCCATAAAATCAAACTAAAAACAAAAAAAGCACAAACCGCCGCCATCAGCCAACTCGCGCTACCCAACTACCAATTCCCACTACCATGAATATAAATTTTTCTCGTTTCGACACCTTAAGCAGCGTGCTAGCAGGAACTACCGCAGCCTTAACCATAGTCATCAGCCAGCCCGCGATCGCCAAAACGCCCCAAGAAGTCGCCAGCATTGCCGGGCCGCTGACAGTACAAATTAACAGTTCCATCGGAGACGGTTCTGGGGTAATTATTGCCAAAAACGGCAAAACTTACACAGTTTTAACAGTCAATCACGTCGTAGAAAAAGCAGACGTGAAATACACCGTTCGCACGTCGATCGGCAAAAACTATCAAGCAACTGCAGTCACTCGCTTGCAAACAGCCACAACAGATCCGGATTTAGCCGTAGTCAAATTTGAAAGCCCCGAAGAATATCCAGTCGCGACGATCGCAGATTCCGATCAAGCCGTCATCGGCACTCAAATCTTCGTTTACGGCTATCCCGCTACGGGCGGACTTTTCGGCGCCGAACGAGAACCCGAACTCTCTCCCGGACTCGTTACCAGCCGCCCACGCAACCGCCCAGAAGGTTACACTTTGCGGTATCAAGCCGTAACTTGGAGTGGCATGAGTGGCGGCCCAGTTTTTGACTCCGAAGGCCGAGTCATCGGTTTACACGGACAAGGCGAATTCGGTTTCGCGCAAACGAGTTCCGGCGAAGTCGCCCCGATTAAAACCGGATTTAATGCAGCAGTTCCAATCAATACATTTATCGCGAAGTTAGTGGCGGCGGGAATCAACAAATCCGAGTTGAAAGTAGACAATACTCCCTCAACAAGCGGCCCGGTATCCACCGCCAATCCGCAAGATGCTCAAGCCTATTATTTTCGAGGACTTTCGCTGTTAGATCAAGGAGATGCTTGGGAGGCGATCGCCGATTTCAACAGAGCACTGGCTTTCAAGCCCAAATATACCCCAGAATTGTATTTTAATATCGGTAATGCCCGCACTTTCATGACCGCCGGCTTGCCTCAAACCGAACCCACTCGCGGTTCCACTGCTATTCAAGCATACACGCGGGCGATCGCAAGCAATCCCGGTTTTGCCGACGCCTACTACAACCGAGCTTTAGCTTACCTGGCAACAGAAGACAAACCAAAAGCAATTGCCGACTTTGAAAAAGCAGCAGAACTTTACAAGCAAGGCGGGAGAACAAGTGCGTATCAAGACGCGCTCAACAGAATCAAACAATTGCAGTAACAGTTGACAGTTGACAGTTGACAGTTGACAGCTTGCCCTGAGCTTGTCGAAGGGTTGACAGCGAAGTTTTTAGGCAGGGTATTTAAGCCCCTGCCTAAAAACAATCCACCTAAAGGTGGGGGCTTAAATCCCCTGTGCAGCAAAATTAGAAGTTAAGGATTAAGAATTAAAAATGGGATAATTCATTTTGAATTTTGTAAGGATTCAGGTAACATAACTCCTTGCTGGGTAAAGACTTTAGATCTGTAGCTTGATGCTAAATTAATCTCTATTGTCAAGCTTATGAGGAAAAAATGTGATTTATCGTCATAAGAGTGACAGTGAACAGAGCAAGACAAAAGCCCTTACTTTGCCCTGAAAACCTTGCCAGACAAGGGTTGCATCTGCAACTCTTTTGACCTGAATCCTTACTGAATTTTTAATCTAGTTGATACAAACAGCAGGTAAATAAGAATGACTGCTATCACATTAAACCTCAATTCCATTATCAAACTAACTTCCGAACAGTTCTAACAACTGTGCGAATAACACCGCGATCTACAATTAGAACGCAACGCCAATGGACAATTGATCGTCATGCCACCAACCGGAGGAGAAACAGGAAAAAGCAACTCAAGATTTAACTTACAGATTGGACTTTGGAACGAACAAGCCGAACTCGGTGAAGCCTTTGATTCCTCTTACAAAAGATTTGGAATTAGTTTAAAATTATGGTTCAAACAATCCAAGCTAAAAATGTCACATTAGCAGAAGTAAAAACACTTTTTGACCTGCAACTTGTCACAGACGACTAATTTTTCAGAGAATGGCAAGACGAGTTGCCAGAAATCACTGAATTTCAACAACGACAGCTAGATCAGATCAAAGCGGGTTACTTCAATTTGCTGAAATATCCGCCGATGCTGGAAAAACCCATCAGTTTGTCGATCGTCTCTCCGCTGTTATTTACCGGGGAGTTTTACCTGCATCCTTTTTACATTAAACCGGAAAAATCCGTCGAGATTTCTGAAGAAGAGGAAGGAGTTATCATCAAAGGCAGCATCGACACTTTAGTTTTAAAAGATCAGTTTTGGCTGATGGTAATTGAATCGAAACGAGTTTCATTTTCCATCAAAGCGGGATTGGCGCAAATCTTAGCTTATATGCTGGCAAATCCCAATTCCGACAAACCCAGTTACGGCATGATTGCGACAGGCGGCAGTTTCATCTTTGTTAAATTAGTGCCAGGAGAATCACCTCGATATGCCACATCCGATCTATTTGGAATTAGCAATCGCACCAATAATTTACATGATGTACTCCGCATCCTCAAACGCTTGAGTCAGATAGCAGCTAGCAATTAGTCATTAGTCAGTAGTCATTAGTCAGTAGTGATACCGCACTCGCGACACCAGAAATTATCAGCGAATCAAGGGATTTTTGTTTTGTGCGACCGAATATATAGTTTTCTCGATTCTGCTCAATCTTGTCTCTGGGCGTTTAGCACTTTGAATCCAAAATAGAATATTTTTTTGAGTTGTTTTGTTGAATGCTGCAAAGTTGCTGTTTGCAGCATCGTCTGTTTCTAAAGCTGCTTTTAAGTCTGCTGGAATTACTAATGCTTCAATCAAATCTAAGCTCGTCCACGAGCCATCTTGTTTAGCTGCTATAATTTTTTCTAACCCAGCTTCCGTCATCTTCCCTTCGGCGATTAATTCTTCGATATATTGCTTGTTCAATTTTGACCAAACACTTTTGGGTTTTCGAGGCGTGAAGATTTGTCGATAACTCTCTGCATCCAAGGATTTGACTTTGCTGTCAATCCAACCAAAGCAAAGTGCTTCTTTGACAGCTTCGCTGTACTGCACGCTTGGTTTGCCACTTTTGACCTTGTAGTAAACCAGCCAAACTCCGATCGCATTTCCATAGTTTTGCTCCAACCATTGCCGCCAGCAGGCGCGATCGCTAGCATAAACTACATCGAGTTGGTCTTCAAATTTCGGCATAACAGGAAAGAGATTTAACCACAACTATCTTACCAAGGCGAACCAATCATCGTAAAAGCAGCCCAATAATAAGGATGCGACAAATTACGATCGCCCCTGGCGGCCAACTCCGCCGGCAAAGGTAGAGCTTGATTGTTGCCCGATCGCACCAAATAACCATCCTGCAACCGCACTTCACCCCGCAGCATCGCCAACTGCGCTTGCCGCAAAGCCTCAGCCTTAATCGGCGCAGTACGCAACTGCTGGTAAAACTCAGTCATCAGCCCCAAAGTACCCGCATCACTGACGTACCACAAACTCGCCAAAGCCGATTTTACCCCAGCGTGCACCGCCAACCCCGCAAACCCCAACTCAGCTTGTTCGTCACCCACCGCCGTAGTACACGCACTCAAAACCAACAACTCCACCTGCGGGTTAGATAACTTCAACTCACCCAACTGATTTAACCGCAACTTAGTATCCCAAAACTGAATGTAAGAATTTTCCGATCCCCCTGGCTGAAAATCGCCGTGAGTAGCCAAGTGAATAATTTTGTATTGCGGTTGATTGCGCTTATTCTTCAAATTTGCCAAGGTAAAAGCTTCATTGAGAAAAGACGCACCAGGCCAAATCTTGCCCACAATTGTCGATATTTCCAACGGCACCGCAGGCAAAGGATTTTGATCGTATTTGGCAGGAAAATTCGACGCACCCATCGCCAAAACTTCCGAACCCCTAACATCGGCATAGCGAGTATC
Source organism: Microcoleus sp. N9_A1 (assembly GCF_036701795.1). Classification (NCBI taxonomy): domain Bacteria; kingdom Bacillati; phylum Cyanobacteriota; class Cyanophyceae; order Oscillatoriales; family Microcoleaceae; genus Microcoleus; species Microcoleus sp. N9_A1. The sequence continues at coordinate 69,312 of NZ_JAUBRI010000022.1, read as the reverse complement.
AGTCAAACTCAAACTGGGAATCAGCCCCAAACTGTACTTTTCTACCAAAAACTGTTTGCCGTCAAAAAGAGCAGCCAAAGGCAAAGTTCGCAAACCGGCATCCATCGAAAACACCAAAGTGTCAATCTTGTTAGCCTCCAATTCCGGTTGCAGCGGTGCAATTAACCACTGGTAAAGTTCCTGGGCAGGTTCCTTATAATCAGTAGCATTCAATCTCCTGGGGCTTCTCACAGCATTAGTGAATTCTTTAGCAACTTGCAGCACAGTCTCGCGGCTTGCAGGCACGCTTTTAAAAACACTTTTGCCGTCTGGCAATAACAACACAAGTTCTAAATGTTTCTCTTTCGCCCACACGTAAAGGATAGCGGGTTTAACCCCAGTCAACCGATTGACGCTGCTGAGAGTCTCTCGAATACTTTGCTGCGTGACAGACTTTTGATCGAGATTGCCCCCAAAGTAACGTTCAAATTCCCGGCCCTGAGTTATATCCCTTTGCTGCACTGCGTCGATCGGACTTAGTTGCGCGATCGAAGTGGAGCGAGAAATCTCAGGAACCCTCCCATTCCCGATACTTTCTACACTCACCGCACTCACGGGCTTTTGTGCAGTTGGCACTGCGCTGCCGTTTTCTGTCGTTGCAGGCGTACCCAAATTGTCTTTTAACACCGACGGCGACAGCAGTACCGGGCCGGCAGCAGTCTCGTTCGGCCGCGCCTCAACAGACGCAGCAGCAGGTTCTGGCGAGACATTTGCGTTACTGCTCTTTGGCAGCGACGCTGCGGGGCCGAGACTCACCTGAGTCACAATTTGTTGAGAATTGTCTGTAGTTTGCAGTTCCACGCTGGTAGTTGGTGCCGGACTCGGCACGATCGCCAGCGGCCCGATCGCAGTTGAGGAGGTTGCAGTGTTCGACTTCGAGTTTCCCGTCCCAACAGTCGCCGCCGTGCAGGTTCCCGACGGGCAAGTGCTTTGCAGCAGCGTCTGTGAACCCGATTGAGCCAGCCCGTCTGTAGAAATGCTGACCTGGGCGCGCTCAGCAGCCGTTCCTGTTCCCGCAGCCCGAAACGCTCCCCCAGCCTCGATTGCCACATCGCCGCCGGTATTGCCACGAGCTTTGATCGAAACAACTTCAATATCTTTCTGCCCGGTAATTTGGCTCGAACCGGCACTTCCCGATTGCGAACTAGAGTTGATCACCCCTGTAACGATCCGGCCCGACGCCGCAATCGAAATATCTCCCCCGCTTCTGGCACCAAAAGCATCGATGTTGCCGGTTTCTACCGCACCGGCGCTGCGGATATTGATAGGGCCCGCCTCCCCGGAAGTTGAGCGAGATGAAACCGTACCAGCAGTCAATTTGCCTTGACTGCTAGTGATGTTAATCCCCGCATTCGAGGTAACATCTCCGACGGCTACAGTACCGCCCATCAGAGCGATCGTGGCGTTATCAGTGCCGAAGATCGCACCCGTTCCCACGATCGCGCCGCTGCCCGACGGCGATCGAATCGTCGTCGGATCTTGAAATGTCACCGCCACTGGCGTTGAATTGAGCGTTGAATCTGTCGTTCCAGAACCAATCGAGATCACACCGCTACCGTCAGAACGGCCGATCGTGATCGAAGCAAACCCATTCCGAAAAGTGTTCAATTCCGCAGCCGTCAATTTCAAAGCTTCTGTATCGCCAGAACCTTGAATTATAATATTTTGACTGGGATCAGCCGGTTGCAGCACCAGATTGCCGTTGCTGGCGATCGAATTTTTGTCACCCGTCAAGTCAATTTCGTTGCCGGTCAAAGTAATATTTCCCGGTGTTTTCGAGCCACCAGCTTTGATCGCACCTGCTGTGACTCCATTGCGTCCCATCAGCGTCACATTCCCCGCGCGATCGCCCCTTGTGTCGATCGCCCCGGCAGTCACCGTGCCCTGTGCGGTAACACTAACATCTCCCGCCGAATTGCCTATATCTTCGGAAGAATTGACAGAAGTGTTGATGGTGCGGGCAGTTCCAGTAAGTAGCTGACCGGTTGTGACATTGCCTGCGTTGCTGACGATGCGAATTTCCTGATTGTTGGTAGTGATATTTCCGGTACGGATATTGCCATCACCTTTGATAGTAATTGAGGCATTGTCTGCCCCTGTCAGGGAATTTGTGGTAGTGATTGTTCCCAAACCCGCTGGCGATTGAATAATTAGCGGATCATAAAATGTGAAATCGTTGGCAATCAGAATTGAACCGATACCGTTGCTGCGGCCGATCGTAATTCCAGCAAACCCATTTTCCAAACTTCCGAGGTCGTTTGCCGTCAGATTCAAATAAATATTAGTGCCGACATCTCCAGAACCGCCGATCGCAATATTTTGACCGGGGCTCCAAGGTTGCATTACCAAAAAGCCAGTGCCGCTGACTGAATTTTTGTCACCTTTAAAATTAATTTCATTACCAGTCAAAGTAATGTTTCCCGAACCAAGAGCGACGAAGCTCACTCCCAGAACATTCCGAGCCGTCAAAGTTACATTTCCCGTCGCTTCCCGGCCGCTGGCATCAAGTTTTTCTGCCGTTACGTTCATGCCTTCGAGTAAAATATTCCCGCTGGTTCCGGTGCTGGGATTGGATGAACTAATATTGTTAGCAACAGTCGAACCCTGACTAATCAAACTAATATTTCCGCCGTTGCTCGACAAATTACCCGCAGTAATTTGACTTCCCGAAATTGCGATCGCACCGCCAGCCGTGCTAATTGTATCTCCAGAATTCATCGAAAAAACGCCCGCACCGCTGCGATCGGCATCTGCTCTCAATGTCACCGAACCAGTAGTTGCTTTCAAGCTCAACTGATTGTCCGCCAAATCAGCAATTGTAATATCGTTGAGCGCTTCGAGAACCACATTTGCAGTCGCCGACATACTTTCCAAAGCTGTAGCCGAAATTGTCAGCGAAGGCTCAGAATTCTTTTCCTGTCCTGGTAGCGTTCCTGTTGCCAAAATATTATTGTTGGCAATAATTGCCGCATCGCCGGTACCTTCTGCAGAATCTGTAATTAAGATATTCTCTGGATCTAACAGCAAAGTCCCCAAACCGTTTGTCCCGGAAGTATCGACAGTACCGTTAAAAATCAATCTTTGCTTGCCCGAAACTTCCACAAACCCGCCCACACCTGCGGTGCCAGTTGTAGAAACGCCATTCGCGCTGATGCTGCCTAAAAATGCTGTTGTGTTGTCAGCCCAGACAAAAACTCTGCCACCGTTGCCTGATTCAGTTGCGTTGGCGGCGATCGAACTTTTGCCATCCACGTAAGTCATCGTCGCATTCGGCACAGTTCCCTCGCCTCGGTAATCTCCCCCGATCCGCACCGTTCCGCCGCCGCCGGGCCCCGAAGCATCAATCTTCGCTCCCAACAAGCCTACCTTGTCGCCCAACACATTGACGCTTCCTCCCGCGCCCCCCCTGGCAGACACGTCCGCAGCACCCGCTAACAGCGCAGTTCCAGCACCTGTAGGCCCTGTTTCGCCGCCTGTCAGTACGACTTCACCTTGAGCGTTCGTAATTATACCCGTAGCGTTAGCCACGCCGGGCCCCGAAAGCAGCCGAGGTAAAGTCAGGGGAGAGAAGGGAAGAGCTTCCGAACCCGACACTCCGGCTGCTGGAGAAACTTCTAAACTCAGCAAAAGTCCGTTTTGACTCAACCGCACCAGATTTTCGCCCCGGACAGCCGCCACAGTAATTTGACCGCCTGGGGCGGAAAGTTGCCCCGTACTGATGACCGTGCCGCCCAGCAAAGTCAAATTTTGCCCCGTGCCGACAGCCAAGTTACCGGCATTGACAATACTCCCTGGCTGTGGGTCAAAAACAAAAGCATTCGGCGTTCCGACTAGGGCTGCGTAGTCGATCGCCCCTGTAGCGTTGAACCAACGGTCGTCAAAACCGATACCGCTAGCGGTGGTAGCAAAAAAAGACCCGGACACATCGAGTCGGGCATTTGTTCCGAAGATAATGCCTGCGGGGTTCATGAGGAACAAGTTAGAATTGCCGCCGCTAACTTGAATTAGACCGTTAATTAACGAAGCGTCGCCCCCGACAACGCGGCCGAGGATATTTTTAACGCTGGGGTTCGAGATGAAATTGGCAGTTTCGCCAGAATTCAGATTGAACCGAGTAAAACTGTGGAACAAATTTGCTCCGTCTCTGGAGGTAGTGCCACCTTTAATGTCGTAGCGAGGAGGCGACACTGTACCTGGGGCGGTGACAGTGGTTCCGGTGCCGTCTGGGGCTGGAGTAATAGATTGTGCCGCAGCAATTTGAGATTGGGGATAAATTGCCAGGAGTACCCATCCGCTGCTGTTTTCTTTGAGGAAAACCAGGTTGGGGGAAAAATCTAATATCCAAAATCCGGCAATGGGAATTGCTGCCAGAATCGATCGCAGAGCACGTTGAGCATTCATAAGTTTGCCTCGATCTAGACCTTAATTCGAGTTTAAAATTGAGATTTTAGGTAAAAAAGAGTCGATCGCACCCCAATGCTGACATTTCCTAACGCGAACTCTCGATCGCAAATCTTAAATTTTCAGTCTAAATTTAATTGTGTCACCAACATAGCAAAGACAGACAGTAAGTGTCGAAACCCAGGAAATTTAAACAGCGAAAATTATGAGCGATCGAATTGTGCGTCTGATCGGTTTAACTGGGGGCATCGCCACCGGTAAAACCGCTATATCTAATTATCTGGCAGATGCTTGTGGATTTCCGATTTTAGATGCCGATATTTACGCCCGCGAAGCTGTGAACCCCGGTTCGCCAATACTTGACTCTATTGTAAAACGATACGGCGCGGGTATTTTGCTCCCCGACGGCAATTTAAATCGGCCCGAGTTGGGAAGTATTATTTTTTGTAACGCAGACGAGCGGCAGTGGTTGGAACAACAGATTCACCCTTACGTGCGCCGCCGATTAGTTGAGGAAACTCAAAGCTGCATTGCTGCATTGACTCCGGTATCCCAGGACACACAGAATTTAGGTACAAAAACTCAAGAAACCAGGTTTTTTCACCGCGATCAAAAGCTAGAACGAAGTATTGTTGAAAAAAACTCCGGTTTCTGCGCCCCCACTGACACGTTGACTTTGGTTTTGGTAGTGCCACTGCTGTTTGAAGCTAACATGACTGACTTGTGTACCGAAATTTGGGTGGTGTACTGTTCACCCGAAGTGCAGTTAGAACGACTAATGCAGCGAGACGGCTTGAGTTACGATCGAGCTAATGCCCGCATTAACGCCCAGTTGCCGCTAGCTCAAAAGTGTCAACAAGCTGATGTTATTTTGGACAACTCGTCAACCCTCGACTCGCTGTTATTACAGGTAGATGTGCAAGTCAGTCGATTTGAGATTTGAGATTTGAGATTTGAGATTGACTCCACGATTTTGTGAACGGGCTTTTTTTTCCGAACAGCTTTCGACTCGTCCTACGGAGCGGCGCGCTAGCCATCTTAACACCAAGGAAGAGAAGAAAAAAAAGAAAAAAAAGAAAAATCGTTCACAATTCATTGAAAAATATCATAGCAACCATTTCTGAAGTTAATCTGAAGGATTAGACATCAAACAAAATTTCATTCATTCGATCTCAATTCCTTCAATTATCTGCGTTTATCTGTGTTTATCTCCCTTGCCAAAAAAAAATGGTTTAAAGCCGGAACCCATAAGCGGGAGAAATTAAAAGAAGACTATTCATTACTCCAATCCTCTTCCTTCCAGGTAGAGGTCGCTATCTTGCGGTCAACTGTCAACTGTCAACTGAAATCTGCGGTTTCTGTATCAATCTAAGACTTATGCAAACTTGTCTATTGCTTGCTTTCAGGAATCTAATGCACCAAAATCTTTATATGTAAGGTGCTGATGACGGGCCTCTATACTCTGCGGTTTTGTCTTTAATCCGAGGGTTGCATCCTCATAGCAATAAATTATGAAATTAATCTGAAGAGTAGTAAAAAAATACAATTTGCGTTTTTGTTTCCTTGTTTGAAGAGTGTTTAAAAACGATTTTAGGGGTGATACCATTTTAAATTTTAGATTTTAGATGAAAAAATTGGGAATGACTTATGAGTTAAGGGTTTGGATCACGGGCCTAAAGTTGCATTCTTTTGGGAAAACTGGTGTTGAATTCTGCTGATTGCCCGCAAGCAGCAGAGAACTAGAAATTACCAGCGAACAAGCGAGCTAGATGATGGATTTCACCCGCTTTTAACCAAAACTCACAAAAATTGCAGGTGCCGTCACTTACTAATTGATGATTTCGCCACAATTATTTTTTTTATCCTGATAGCAGAGTACAGACTGCGTATCAAGAAGGGGAAAATACAAATACCAAAATTTATGATCGGCGTTTACTCTTCCATCCTGATGTCAAGCCTGTTACTGAGCGGCACCGCAGTTAACGCTCAAAGCTTAGAAACTCGATCGACCTTTTTTGCTCAAGACAACTCTGCTTCCGAAATTTCAACCGCCGTAGCCGACACTCAGACCTTTTACGATAACGATAAAGATACGCCGCCAAACCCAGGCGATGGGAGATAAAGCCGAAAAAAGCGATAATTGCAGGGAATTAGGGGGAGAATGGGAGAAGATAAAATTGGGAGAAGAAGAGAAAACTTGAAGATTTCGATTCATTAATTCAGGAATTACGTATTGCGTACCAAAAAACCGATTTTTTAGCCGTATTTGACGATTCAAGGCATAATGTTTGGCTATTCCGGTTTTTTTGCCCAATATCGTCAAAATATCCGACACCACAAACGGGCGCGAAATGTGGCACTCAAAAAATAAAGGTAAAGCGCGAGTAGGAATCTGGCGCTTTACCTTGATTTTTTATTTTGAAGCTTTACTCTGGGGCAGCTTCGCCGCCCACAACCACGTCGCGAATCCGCAAACTCGGGCCGCCGCAGCCCACGGGTAAACCGCTTTGTCCTCCTTTACCGCAGCCGCCGGATTCATCCCAGTAAAAATCGTCGCCGATCGCCTCAATATCGGCTAAAGTGCTGAAAACATTACCCGAAAGAGTCACATCCCGCACCGGATTGTCGAGTTTTCCGTCGCGGATCATCCAAGCTTCCCCAGCACTGAAAGTAAACATTTCGCCGTTAGTCATGCCGCCTTGCCAATTGCGCGCGTAAACTCCTTCTTCGATCCCAGAAAATAAGTCCGGCACCGGCGTATCGCCTCTTTCGATCCAAGTATTTGTCATGCGGACGATCGGCGGATAATGATAATTCAAACACCGAGCATTACCGGTAGGCGTTTCTCCCAACTTACCCGCTGTTTCCCGCGAGTGCAGCCGCCCGACTAATGCGCCGTCTTTAATTAACTGAGTAGTAGTCGCCGGAGTACCTTCATCGTCGTAGTAATAGCTGCCTCGGTGTCCCTCCGGGGCGGCACCGTCGAAAATTTGCAAGTTTTTCGGGCCGAACTGGCGACCGAGGGTCATCACTTCCAAAATATCGGGGTTTTCGTAGGCCATGTCGGCTTCGGAAAGGTGTCCGAAGGCTTCGTGGACAAACAATCCGGTCAAAATTGGGTCGATGACGACGGTGTAGGTGTTGCCTTGGACGGGGGGTAAGGCTAGGGAGTCTACGGCGCGCTGGGCGGCGCTGCGAACTTGGGTTTCAAGTTCCATTAAATCTTCGTAAGCTTTGCGGGAACCGGTGGTTTCCCGGCCTGTTTGTACGGTTTCCCCGCTGCGGGCTGTGGCGGCAAAGCGCATTTCCATGTCTGCCCAACCTTGTTCGAGCATGGTGCCTTCGGAGGTGGCGAGGATGATGCGCTGGGTGCTGTCGCCGTAGCGCACGGAGATGGTGGCGATGCGGGGGTCTATACTGCGTAAAATGGCTGCGTAGCGATCGCACAATTGTTTTTTGTCAATTAAGGGCACCAGACGGGGGTCTGTTCCTGTCAGCGGCAGGAAGCAAATGTCCTGTACGGGCGTTACTGGCGCGAGAATTGTTTCTTCTTCGCCGATCAGTTTGGCCGCGGCGATGGCTTCTTCGATTCTTTCGGCGAGGGTGGAAAGTCGGTTAAAACTGGCAAAGCCCCAGCCGCCTTTGTGACAAGCTCGGACTTGGCCTCCTATGGAGATTCCTTCGCTGAGGGTTTCAATTTTTTCGCCCCGCAGCAAGATGTCGGTTCCTTCGGCTTCTTCGAGTCGAATTGCTAGATAATCTACTTGGTTGCGGTAGCGTGCCATTAAGTCTGACAGCAGATTTTTTGAGTCGGCGATCGAGGTGGGCATAAGGAAAGCAGGGTGTTTGACTGCATCCATTTTGCACTTTTGTTAGGGCGATCGTCCAAAATATCGCCGGAAGCGCGGAGATTGCGACTTATTGGTACGGTTCTGCCAATATCGTTAGTTGACAAATATAGATATCCTGTGGGTTAGGGGCAAGACGCAAGAAATTAGGCTGGTTGTTTCCGTCCTACTGCTGCTTAAATTCTCGCTCCTAAACATTCCTATAAATAAATACTTCATTCTTCACGTCTGTGAAGGTGGGCTTATAACTACTGTGAATACTTACTTTCTACCAACAATCAGCGAAATTTTAGCCTCCTCTGGCTCTGAAAATGACCTCAGTCCCGATCCGAGGTCGATCGCCCAAAATGGCCGCCAGAAGTGTCCTGGGAGTCGTGCGGCTGCTAGACACAAGGCTGAGCGGGAATGGTACGGGGCGATCGCAACTTTGAATCAAATGCTCGCCCAACAACAAAAACACTGTCTCTCCCCAAATCCCAATTCTTGTCAGGGATTGGTTTTGTCCGGGCCGTCTTCGGTTTTGACAGAGCCCGCTGTCATTTCCGGTTTTGCTAATTGGATTTTTACGAGTATTCCCGACAACGATGCAGGTTTGTGGTCTTTTCGTGCTAGACAAACTTTAGCTTTGCTACCGGCGGCGGAGGAGCAAATATCTGTACCGGAGGCGGGCCCGGCTTTAGCTTTGGCGATCGGCGATCCTTTAGCAAACGAGCAGTTTTGTTTGGTTTTAACTGCTACTTTTAGTCTGGTGATGGTTTTGGGTGAAAATTCGGCGGGAATTCCGGCTTTTCTATTTTCTTTCGACCCGCAAATCGCCGCCAAAGCTTGGGAAGTTTTGCGGCGCAGGGTGACTGAAAGCGATTGTTTGCTTGCCAATTCTGACGGCGGTATCAATTTGCCAGTCAGCCAATTAACTCATAATTCTACGAAATTAGACGCGCAATTCCAGCAGTTTTTTCCTATAGCTCCAAACTATCAAATAGTCGCGCAGTTCACCCGCTTGCTGCTGCATCATTTGCCCCTCGGGAAAGACGAAGTGGCGAGGGGAAAAAACGAAAGAGTTGATGATAGCTTCAAAGGGCGGGAAAATATCAATTGTAAGTCTCATTTGCCTCATGCTACCAAAGAAGTGGAATTGCTACAGGCGATCGCCCACGAAGTCCGCACTCCTTTGGCCACCATTCGCACCCTGACTCGCCTGCTGCTGAAACGTCCCAAACTAGAACCGATGGTGGTGAAGCGTTTGGAAATGATTGATGCTGAGTGTACCACTCAGATCGATCGCTTCGGTTTAATTTTCCGCGCCGTGGAATTGGAAATGTCCCAAGCTAAAAATTCTGGGATGCAGCTAACCGCGATGTCCCTCGGTGAAGTGCTGCAAAACAGCATTCCGCGCTGGCAAAAACAGGCAAGTCAGCGCAATCACACTTTAGATGTGATTATACCGAAAAAATTGCCAGCGGTAGTCAGCGATCCGACGATGTTGGATCAGGTTTTAACTAATTTGATTGAGAATTTTACTCGAACTTTGCCATCGGGGAGTCGCATTCAGGTAGAAGTAACATTGGCGGGCGATCAGTTAAAATTGCAGTTAGAATCGGAACACCTACCTGAAGGTAATGGCACCTCGACTTTTGCAGCTTCAGCGAATGCTCCTTTGCGATCGATCGGGCCTTTGTTGATGGTGCAGCCGGAGACGGGAAGTTTGAGTTTAAATTTGAGCGTCACTAAGAATTTATTTCGAGCAGCGGGCGGGAAATTAGTAATTCGCCAGCGGCCGCAAAAAGGCGACGTAATGACCATATTTTTGCCGCTGCAATAGTCATTAGTCATATCATTTCCGGTTGCATCGGAATTATATATTTGGATGTCAGTACGAGCTTCTCGCTCGCGATCCATGTCGCGAGTGAGAAGCTCGCACTAATGATATCAGGAATGAAAAATAAATAACTTGCACAATTAAACCCCAGAAGCCTTAATCTAATGTAAACTATTGCTCTATTAGTCACCTTATTTATTTTTCATTCCTCAATTCCGGTTGCACCAAAATGATAGGTAGGACGCGGCACCGTGTCCTGAATGTGGGTAATATTAATTCCGATGCTACCGGATTTGATATCATTGGTTAGTTGTTAGTTGTGATTGGTTAACAAATAACAAATAACCAATAACAACTAACAACTAACCAATAACCAATAATATTCACTCAATTAAAAGCTCAATCACAAACTTAGTTCCTTCTCCCAGTGCCGAAATACAACTCAGTTTACCCCCATGTTTTTCTTCCACAATCTGACGGGCGATCGCCAATCCCAATCCCGTTCCTTTCCCAGCCTCTTTTGTAGTAAACAGGTAGTCGAATATCCGCAATTTTACTGAATCCGACATACCCTGGCCGTTATCTTCGATCCGAATGACTACGGTTGAAAGGTCGATCGACATTTCAGTAAAAATCATAATTCGCCTAGGTTCGGTTTCTAATTCCGCAAAGGTTTGTCCAACGCACCCTGCATCCAAATCATCGATCGCGTTAGCGATAATATTCATAAACACTTGATTTAATTGATCGGAAAAACAATTAATCGCTGGCACATCACCGTAGTTAGTAATCACTTCAATGGCTGGACGCAGATTATTTGCCTTGAGGCGATGGCGCAGAATTAGAATAGTGCTATCAATCCCTTCATGGATGTTGAAAATCTGCTTTTGGTCGCTGTGGGCGCGGGAGAAAGTGCAGAGGCTTTTACTAATAGATACAATGCGATCGCCCCCATCCTTCATGGCTCGGATTAAATTCGGTAAATCTTCCCTCAAATATTCTAGCTCTATCTTCTCTAGTTCTGCAGTAATTTCTGCACCTGGTTGGGGAAATTGACGGCGATACAAATCAATTAAACTAAATAAATCATTGATGCTATCTTCCACAGCATTGACATTACCCACCACACAAGCAATGGGATTGTTGATTTCGTGGGCAACCCCCGCCACCAGTTGTCCCAGAGTGGAGAGTTTTTCTTGCTGCACCAATTGCAATTGAGCATTCTGCAAGTCATGAGTACGTTCTGCCACTCGTTGTTCTAAGGTGCCGGTGAGTTGCTTTAAGCGCCAGTGAATTTTCACCCTTGCTAATACTTCCTGGGCTTCAAAAGGTTTGGTGATGTAGTCTACCGCCCCCAAGGACAAGCCTTCGATTTTATTCTCCGTATCTGTTAAAGCCGTCATGAAAATTACTGGGATACCTTTAGTGGCGGGGTTTGCTTGGAGGCGGCGGCAGGCTTCAAAACCATCCATTTTGGGCATTTGCACATCGAGTAAAATTAGTTCTGGATGAGCATAGGCTACCATAGCTAGGGCATCTTCGCCATCCACTGCCATGCGAACTTTGTAATTTGCTGATTTTAAGGTTTTGGAGAGGACAGACAAGTTAGTTGCATTGTCATCTACAATCAAAATAAAGGGATCGGTTGAGTCAACCATAGTTTATATTCCTTTTAATTAAGCGAGATATTGCTGAATAAATGCCCGCAGTTTTTTGATCTCGAACGCTTCAGTAATCTGGATGACTTCTCGGACAAAAGCGACATTATCCCCATCTGGGATTTGCTGGGCGACTTCTATTACTCCATCTAGATCGCCGGCTTTGGCCAGTTCCGAAAGTTGGGTCAAGATGGCGTGAGAGGGTGGCTTAATTTCTTGAGCGACACCATACTCATTTAGCCGATCGCCTTTTTGATCCTTGTATAGCCAATCCAACTTTAAATATTTTTGTATTTGTTCTAGCAACGTTTCAGCTTGGATGGGTTTGGGCAAGAAATCATTGCCGCCTGCCTTAATACTATTGTGGCGATCGATCTCAAAGACACTAGCGGAAGAAACCAGCACGATGTGATGTTGTAGTTCTGGTTGCGATCGCAACTTCTTCACAAATTCAAACCCATCCATTACGGGCATTGCCAAATCGGTAATAATCAAATCCGGCGCTGTCTGTAAAACTTGTTCTAGTCCTTCGAGTCCGTTGCTAGCTTCAATAATTTTAAAACCAATCGGTTCTAAAAGATTGAGCAACACCGAACGATTTTCCCAGCGGTCATCGATCAATAAAATTTTACGCCGTTCTCCTGCATAGCCGACAATCGCCGCTTGTTGCACCACCAGCAAAGACTCCGCCCAATCCTTAGCTTCGGGCAATTTCAGCTCAAAGGAAAAGGTGCTACCTTCGCCTGCAATGCTCTGTACCTGAATTTCACTATCCATCAAGGAGACAATTTTATGGCTAATTGCTAGTCCTAATCCAGTACCTTCTGATTGTTTATTGATATTACCTACCTGTTCAAATGGTAGGAAGATTTTTTCGACTTGTTTGGGGGTCATGCCTACGCCGGTATCTGCGATCGTAAAGCGAATATGTGTCTTCTTCCCCTCATCTATTATATCGAGGATCTCTACTCTGAATGTCACTTTACCCTGTTCTGTGAATTTAATGGCATTGCCCAACAAGTTAACTAATACCTGACGCAAACACTTTTCATCGGCAATGACTCCGATAGGCAAGTTGGCATCTGGAAGGAAGTCGAAGCTAATTCCTTTTTGTTCTGCCCGAATAGAGTTGATTTCTACAACGCTTTGGAGAAAGGAAGGGAAGTAGAATGACGCGGGATAGAGTTCTAATTTGCGGGCTTCGATTTTAGATAGGTCAAGGATATCGTTAATCAGGGTGAGAAGGTGGGAGCCGCACTGGTAGATGATGTCAACGCCGTTATTCTCTTTGGAGGTGAGGGATTCGCTGCGTTGCAGGATCTGAGCATAGCCGAGGATGCCGTTGAGGGGGGTGCGGAGTTCGTGGCTCATGTTGGCGAGAAATTCGCTTTTGGCTTGGTTGGCGTTATCGGCAGATTCCTTAGCCATTTGTAACTCAGTTGTGCGCTTTTCTACTCGATATTCGAGTTCTTGATTGGTGTTTTCAAGGGCTGTAAATGAATCACGCAACTGTTGAGACATACGATTAAATGACTTAGCTAATATTCTTAATTCTCTTACATTCGAGAGTTGAACTGTTTGTTCTAAGTTGCCTTCTGCAATTGCTTTTGATGCTTGACTAAAACGGAAAATGGGAAGCGAAATCCAGCGAGAAGTGTAAATTCCTAAAGCTATAGCTAATAGTAAGGCGGCAATACACAGCAAGATGGTAGTACGAGTATTGGCATTGATTTGTGCCATGAATTCTGATTCAGGGATTGCCACCACAGTCAGCCAGTCAAGCCCTGGTTTTTCTTGAAATGGAGAAACTTGCACAAACTGCCTAGCACCTTTGAGATCGAAGTCCAAGATTTGAGAGGAGTTGATTTGACTCAGATTACCAAATTTACGAATTAAATACTGGGTGGCAGCTTTTGTAAGCAAGTCATTGCTATCGGCTGCGGCAACTCGTTCTAGTTTACCTTGCCGATCGCGAAACAGCGATTCATTAGTTGAGGTCGCAAGCAATTTACCAGTTCGTTCAATGATGAAGATTCTCCCCTGTTGACCAACATCGAGCTTTTGCAGAAAATCTCCGACAGTCGATAGGGTTAGTCTAGCGATCAGGATTCCTTGAAATTGTTTAGTTTGATTATATATAGGATGCACATTCAGAAAGATCAGCTTTGGCTGATCTTTATGTTTAATCACATTTGTCCAGTAAGGTTTATCTGTGCTTTTAGCTTGCCGATACCAAGGCTCAGGGCGGAAGTCAACATTTTCGGTGCGCTTCAACAAAGTGATGCGATCGCCTTTTTCGTCCAAGCTATAGGTCGAAAATGCAAAATCAGTCGATCGATCGTAAATAAATAAAGTGGGGCGATCGCCTTCGTGTGGAGATACCGTAATAAATTCTCGTTCCTCGTTGAGAATTCCAATGGAATCAATTGAATCAAATACCTGAGTTTGAGCGAAGAGGTGTCGCTGCCAGTCTTTTAAGGAAGTTGTTTTGAGCCATCCAGCATTAATGGCATCTTGGTTAATTTGGTTTGCCTGCTGTGGAGCTTTTAGATAAGTTTGTAAATTTTGATTAACACGTAACGTAATTTCGTTGCGTAACTGCGTTGCTACGTCATTAACCGCCCGTTGTCCATTTCGCAGCGACAGATAGCCAGTCAGTCCCACTGCGCCAAAGATTTGCAACACGAACGGAACTATTAGTAACGCTTGTAGGGGTAAACGATGGGTAAAGGCGCGATCGTTATGTGTTTTTGCGTCGGCGGACATATCGGCATTCCTTCCCAAAAGTTAAATTAGATAAAAATATAGTCTATTTAATATTTTTTAAGACAGATTTTGATGGCAACGCTGTAATTTAGGTCACAAGCCAACCTGTGCGATCGTCTATTTCCAGATTCTTGACACTTTTGCTAGGAGAGAACTACCCAGAATAGGGCTAACGCCTAGGTTTGACTCTTAGGCGGTTTCAACCCTAGTCTTATCTAGGGCTTACTGAAAAAGTCCACAAATCGAATCTAGGTGCCAAACAGCTTGAAAAATGGGAGATTCGGAGATGGGTTCCCAAATTTACTCCACAATTTTCCACCGAAATCCAAGGATTTTGAGCCGACAAAGGTCATAACCTTACACTTTTTTATCTTTAAAAATCTTGAAATCCTTGGCAGTCATAGCTTCTAATTCTATTCATCAAGCCCTCAAGTAGGAATACGAATGATGACTGCGGACTAAAGTCCGCACTACGAACCTGAATTAAATCGGTCAATCGACCGGACACGAACTCAAAAGTAACCGTACAAAAATCCAGAATTTTTGTAAATAATAGTTTTGGGCTTTGTATATTTAGCTGTTCATATTCTAACTCAGCAACGCCAAATTATTTACTAACTTTTTTTATAAATAGGAATGACGATCGTAAATTCTGTTCCTTCTCCAAGCGTTGAATTAACTTCGATCTTACCTCCATGCTTCTCGACAATAATCGCATAGCTGACTGAGAGCCCTAAGCCCGTACCCTTGCCCACAGGTTTTGTGGTAAAA
Source organism: Microcoleus sp. N9_A1 (assembly GCF_036701795.1). Classification (NCBI taxonomy): domain Bacteria; kingdom Bacillati; phylum Cyanobacteriota; class Cyanophyceae; order Oscillatoriales; family Microcoleaceae; genus Microcoleus; species Microcoleus sp. N9_A1. Next base: position 54,010 of record NZ_JAUBRI010000022.1, on the reverse strand, counting down.
AACGGTTCAAATATCTTATTGAGCGCCGACGGTTCTATCCCTATACCATTGTCTGCGATACGAATCACTGCATTGCGATCGCGATCGACCGAAGTCTGAAGCATCAGAGTCAGTTTTTTCTGATTTTTCTTAAAATTAGCTCCGTTCTCCTGTTGTCGCAAAGCGTCTATGCCATTACTCATAATATTCATAAACACCTGATTGAGTGCCGATGCGTAACAGTTGACTAAAGGCATTTTGCCATAGTCTTTAATTACTTGGATTTCCTGATGTTTTTCGCTAGCTTTCAGTCGATGCTGCAAAATTAATAAAGTGCTATCAATTCCTGAATGAATGTCGATCGGTTTAATTTCAGATTCATCAAGGCGAGAGAAGTTCCGCAGAGATTCGACTATTTGGCGAATGCGCTCGGTTCCTGTGGTCATCGAAGCTAGGATCATCGGTAAATCTTCAATGATAAACTCTAGGTCGATTTCATCAATTTTAGCTTGAATTTTGGGTTGGGGTTGAGGAGAAAGTTCTTCATATAACCCAATTAACTTAATTAAAGATGTAATATATCCATGAGCATAGGTAAGATTGCCGTGAATGAAGTTAACAGGATTGTTGATTTCGTGAGCAACTCCGGCAACCAACTGTCCTAAACTTGACATTTTTTCTGTTTGAATGAGTTGGGATTGAGTCGCGTAAAGTTTTTGGAGGCTGGCTTCGAGTTGAGTGGCTTTTTCTTGTAACTGCTGGGTGCGTTCTTCCACCTTTTGTTCTAGGGTGTAGGAATAATCCTCTAATTGGCTGTAGAGTTGGGCGTTTTCTAGGGCGATCGCCGCTTGGGCCATCAGCAGTTCGATCACTTGCAGGCGATCGCGATTAAATACCGCTTGGGTTAAGCGATTTTCTAAATAAAGAATTCCAATTAATTTGCCTTTATTGACGATCGGAGTACACAATAAGCTTTTGGGCTTGTGCTTTTGAATATAAGCATCGGAGGCTAGATCACTCTGAGTAGCATCATCAATGACTAAAGTTTCCTGAGTGCGAGAGACATAGTTAATGAGAGAATGAGGGATATTTTTACTTGATTGAACAGGAATTTCTCGCCTTACAGAAAAATTATTATCTGTCGTTCGATCGCCTAAATCAGCCGTGGCTTCTATAACTAAATTCTCATCCTTTAGTAAAATTAAATCGCATTTATCTGCTCCGGCATTTTCCATGACTATTTTCACTAAGGTAGAAATCAATTGCTCCAGTTGAATTTCACGAGATAAAGCTTGGGAAGCTTTGAGGATGCTGGCAAAATCTAGACACTCAGAAATGCTACTGCTGCTAGAATGAGTGCTTGGGATAGTTTGATGAGAAATAGACGAGCGATTGCTGTTTGAAATCAGAGTTTCCTGGAGGATCAATTGATTTTGTGGGTTCTGCAAGATAGCAGTCAAAAGCTGGGGATAGCGTTTTTTTAAGTCATCTGTTTTGGATTTTGCTCCCCAATGGGCATAGCAATAGTAGGCTTCTTGTAGATAGCCTGTTGCAAATTTTTCTTTACCCCAGCCGAGGTAGAACTCGGCCGCTAGTTCGTTGGCGAGGGCTTCTTCTTGAAGATATCCCGTATCTTTTGCACCTTGAATTGCTTGGTCATAATACTCTATTGCCTCAAGCACATTCCCAAATACTCGTGCTTGTTCTGCCTTAATCAACAAATACTTATGCAGAAAATTATGCGGAGCACAATCAGACCATTCTCGGAGGTTTGCTTGATTCTGTTCGATCGCCAGCATATATTGTTTCTGCTGGCTCGGTTCAGCTTGAGGGTAGACGGCGAGCAGAATCAATGAGTGATAAAAATTATAAACACCGCTCGCGAGCGATCCGATCGCAGCTTGTATGTATTTGCCAGCCAGCACAGTACAATCTAAAGCACTCGCATATTCCTTAAATAAATATAAAATATTTGCTTTGGCAACACATAGCGCAAATAAGGACATATAATTGTTCGTATTTTGCCAAAGTGGCAGGAAGTGCAATTCATCAAAATGCTCTCCAATCAATAGCAGCTTGTCAGCCGATTTGCCTTGTAAGTTCAAGGTAGCTTGCGCCCAGATTTTTGCGTAAGACAAGGCAAAATCATGCTTGTTTTTGAGTAGTAATTCGAGGTAAGGAGCTTGTTTAGACTCGACTATTTCTAGTCTCTCTCCAGTTAAAAAGAGATTCTTACAATAGTGCATGGAGTTATAACTAGCCCACTCCAAATCCCCAGTCTCTAAACCACTTTGGCATCCTTCTATATAAGCGGGTAGTGTAGCTTGGGCTGGTTCTTTCCACGATCGAATCAGAGCATTAAATAAATTATAAACTCTAGCTTTAAGTGCGGTTTCCTGAAATTGTTCTAACAACTTCAATGCTAATTTTCCGGCATGATATCCTTGATCGATGCCTCCAGGTTCGACGCAGAGAATCGTGCCATAGAGCACATAAGCATAAGCTGATAATGCAGAATGTCCACCTTCAATGGTAAAATTTACTATCGTTAAGATCAGGGGACGAGTCATATCGGGTCTGGCGATATAAATGGAAGGAAAAAGTGCCATGAGAATCCGCAACGTGGCGAGTTTCTGCGGATCGGTCATTTCTGGAATCTTGTCTAAATCTTCAAATCGTGGTAATTCTGGCATCGCGCGATCGCCGATACTGGCATCGATGTTAATTCCCAACTTTTGCAATGCTTCCAAACCTGTATCAATCGCTTTTATCATCATACTTTGTGACTGAAGAGATTGAATTTGCAACTCATATATTTTGAGACTATCTAGTAAATTTAGAGCTTGGGATAAAATCATTTGACCCAATTTTTCCACCCGATTAAAGTTACCATTCAGATATTCTACTTCTGCTGTTTCGAGACAAACAGCCAGGGTCAAATCGTACTGATTTTGCCAACTATCAGATTCTAGTAATGCCCAACTAATATTTAAATATCTAGCAGCATCTGCATAGGCTGTAGCAGCTTTGGCTTTCTTTCCTGCCAGTAGATTTAGTGAGATGAGATGATTTAATTGCTCTGAATCTGTTATTATTTCAACACCCCTATTGAGTTGATTAACAATATCAAAAATATGGTCTTTCTGGGTTGATTGAGGTGTTTTTGTCAACAAAAGCTGACCAATTTTAAAATGTGTGGCTTTTTTATGTGATTCTGGAATCAGGGAATAGGCAGCTTGCTGAATCCGATCGTGTAAAAATCGATATACTACGGATTCATGAGTAGTATCGGTGGTCTGAACTGTTCCTAAATAAAACTTATAAACTTCATTTTGGGGTAGAATCAGCCCTTCTTGCAAGGCTTTCCATAGGTGAGTGGCAGCCTCGGCTTCTGTTTGCTCTGAAACGATCGCCAAAGTAGACAAATCAAAAGAGTTGCCAATACAAGCTGCTAGTTGGAGGATAGTTTGGGTCGCTGTTGGTAGTTTCTGTAACTGCAATGCCATGAATTCCACGACATCATCGGTCAATGCGGCCGATCGCACTTTGGCGATATCGCATTCCCAATGCCCTAATTGAGCATCAAAGTTAATGAGGCAATCTTGATGCAGAGCTTTCAGAAATTGGGTAGCAAAAAAGGGATTACCTTGGGTTTTTTGAAATACCAAATCCGTGAGTGGTTGCGCTAATGCACTCGAACAATTCAGCGTATTGGCTACCAACTGATTCAGGCTGGCATGACTCAGGGGTTGTAACGTAATTGTATTAACTATCGAGTCGCTTTGGGCGATCGCTTCCAAAGTCAGCATCAACGGGTGCGCTGCAAACACTTCGTTATCCCGATAAGCACCTATCACTAACAAGTAGCCTGCTGTAGATTCAACCATCAAAAGTTGCAGCAACTTAAGAGATGCCGCATCGGCCCATTGTAAATCGTCCAAAAATATTACCAGAGGATGCTCTTGGGTTGTAAAAACTTGGATAAACTTTTGAAATAGTAAATTGAAGCGATTCTTAGCAGATGTTCCCGACAGTTCCACCGCTGGCGGCTGAGGACTAATAATCCGTTCTAATTCGGGAATGACTTCAATAATGACTTGTCCATTTTCACCAATAGCTTGCAGAATCTGCGTTTTCCAAACCTGCAACTGAGCATCACTTTCGCTCAGCAATTGTCCCATTAAATCTCGAAATGCTTGGACAAAAGCGGAGAAGGGAATATTGCGGTTAAATTGGTCGAATTTGCCTTTGATGAAATAGCCGTGCGCTCCGACAATTGGTTTGTGGACTTCGTTGACAACGGCGGTTTTTCCAATGCCGGAAAACCCGGCGACTAGCATCATTTCGCCCCCCCTGTGTACCCCCTTGGTAAGGGGAGATGAAAGGGGGTACGCTATGCGATTAAAGGCCTTGAGTAGGGTTTCTACTTCCGTTTGGCGACCGTATAATTTTTCAGGAATGGTAAAGCGATCGCTTAAATCTCGTTCTCCCAATTCAAATAAAACAATGTTTCCTATTTTTTGCCACTGAGACAGACATCTTTCGAGGTCATGCTTTAATCCTAATGCGCTCTGATAGCGGTCTTCAGCATTCTTCGCCATCAATTTGCTGACAAGTGCCGAAAGTACCACCGGAATTTCTGGATTAATTTCATGCAGTGATGGCGGTTGTTTTGCAAGATGAGAGTGTACCAATTCCATCGCATCGTGAGATTGAAACGGCAATTCTCCTGCTAGCAATTCGTAAAAAGTCACGCCCAAAGAATAAAAATCTGTACGGTAGTCTACGCCGCGATTCATCCTGCCCGTTTGTTCGGGAGACAAATAGCCGAGTGTGCCTTCTAATAAGTTGGGACTCATCAGAGTTTGAGTGTCTCGCGGCAGCAAAGATGCGATGCTAAAGTCAATTAGTTTGACTTGTTTTGTTTGGGGATTAATTAAAATATTGGCTGGTTTAATGTCTTTGTGAATTATCCGGTGATGGTAAAGTAAATTTAATGTATTGCTAATGTCGATCGCAATTTGGAAAAACTCAATCAAAGATGGCACGGTTTTCCCTTTCCCCGTCCATTCTTTCAGAGAAATTCCCCCGAAGTCTTCGACTATCAGCGCATAGCCGTTGCGGTAGGGTTCCAAGCTGTAAGTTTGGATGATTCCGGGCAAATCCAGGTTTTTAGCAATGGTATACTGATTGCGGAATTGCAACAGTTCGCTGAAGCTGGGATACTCGTTCCGCAAGACTTTGATGATGACTGGTTTTCGATCGCAGAGGCGAGTTCCGCGATAAACTAGGGTGCGAGTGCCGGAATAAATGCGATCTAGAATTTGATACCCTGTTAGTTCGATCATAGCGATAGCTATTTTTTTAGTAAAATATTTAGCGTTACTATTATAGTAGTGCAAATCAGATTTTGCCATCGTATAAATACTCAAAAATATAACAAATTTGCTACCCAACGAACAGGTAACGGTTAACGGTTAACCGTTAACCGTTAAGCGAAATTAATTCATTCGGGCTTTTAAGGCATCTCGCGCTTGTTCTCGATCGTCAAAATGGACTTTTTCGGTGCCCAAAATCTGATAATCTTCGTGTCCCTTTCCGGCAATCAGCACGCCATCTCCGGGTTTAGCGTCCATAATAGCAGTACGAATTGCTGCGGCGCGATCGCACATCACGACGGGCTTTACGGTGGCGGGGATACCTGCTAGAACGTCTTCTAAAATGCGATCGGGATTTTCGGTACGCGGATTGTCGGAAGTAACAACGGCTAAATCGGCAAATTCTGCAACGATTTTACCCATAATTGGGCGTTTCGTGCGATCGCGATCGCCACCGCAACCAAACACACAAATCATTTTACCGGGAATAAACGGCCGCGAAGCCTTCAACAAGTTCTCCAAACTATCAGGAGTGTGCGCGTAATCAACAATAACGCTAATATCTTGATCGGGACTAATTTGCACCCGTTCCATCCGTCCCGGTACTCCCGAAAACTGAGATAAATTCTCCACAATTGCGGACAAATCTAAACCCAATTCCAAAACAGCACCGACAGCAGCCAACATATTTGATAAATTGAATTGACCGACTAAAGGCAAAACAAAAGCAATTTCGCCCTTGGGAGTGTGCAGCATTCCCTTAACTCCGTCTGGCTGATATTGTAAATTTGAAGCATACAAATCAGCAGTTTTATCGGTTGTGCTGTAACTCCAAATTTTCTCCGATTTTAAGCTTTCCACAATCCGCCGTCCGTAGGCATCGTCAATATTAATTACAGCGCGATTCTTGAGATAATCGGAACCGAACAACAGAGATTTTGCCTCAAAATAATCCTCCATATCCCGGTGATAATCGAGATGGTCTTGAGTCAAGTTTGTAAACACAGCAACTTCAAAAGTACAGCCCAAAACTCGCTGCTGCGCTAAAGCGTGGGAACTGACTTCCATCACGCCGTATTTGCATCCGGCGGCGACAGATTCTGCTAGTTGTTTTTGCAGGTCAACCGCAAAAGGTGTGGTGTAAAGTGCAGTTTGTTGGAAACCGGGCCAGCGAGTGTAAAGCGTGCCAAAAATCGCGGTTGGCAACTGCATTTGATTGAGCAAAAATTCGATTAAATGAGTTGTGGTAGTTTTGCCGTTGGTACCGGTAACGCCGACAAGTTTTAATTTGTTAGCTGGATTGCCATAAAATGCGGTTGCTATTTGACCGCAAACTTGAGACATATCGGCTGCTGCGATGACGCAGGTACTCCCGTCTTTGGGTGGTGTTTTCTCGGCTGCTTGGGTGGAAATTATGGCGGCAATTGCACCACTGGCGATCGCGCTTTGCCAAAAATCTCCCCCATCGACGCGAGTTCCCGGCATTCCCAAAAACAAATCTCCCGCCCCACAAGCGTGGGAATTAGTCGATAAACCCTTGACTTCTGCATCGAGGGCGGGATGTTGGGTGTCAAAGGAAATGCCGGGAATTGCTGCTAATAATTCTCTCAAATTCATGTCGATCACTCCTGGCAAAACTGGGTTGAATCTATTTTGACTGATCGGTTTGCAAATATTTCTGTAACATTTGCTCCAATTGTCGGACTGTGCAGCGGGGAGAAGGACGAGGTAATTGTTCTTCTGGGGAGAATGCAGCATCGCCAGCAGAATTTATTGGCTGAGGCTGCACTTTAAACAAAACTGGCACTTCGTACTGATAAGCTTGAAACCAGTCATCGCGTTCGGTAATGTCTCGTACTTCCAATTGAAACTTGATGCTTTCAATCAGTTCGAGTTTTTCTTGCAACCCTTCGCACAAGTGGCATCCGGGTTTGCTGTACAAAATTAATCGCATCATAACAGTACAATTAGACTTGATCTTAAATGCTCGATCGTGCGATCCTCTTCGAGGGCTTCGCTAACGGAAGTTGGCGAACCAGACTTCGCAAGCCGCAAGCCCCGGCATGATTGGCATGAATGCGCGATCGACGTTATCTTAGCATTGGCGGCGAACCGATTACTGCAATTTGCCATCTCAATGTAAATACCAGCCGATGGATCTCTTGCTTCTCTTCCTCTGTGCCCTCTGCGCCCTCTGCGGTGAAAAACTAAATCTAGTTCACAAATCAAATAGTTAGGTTTATTTCTTAATAGTGCTGCATAATTAAGAGAAATCACAGAATCTCTGCGATTGCTTCACTCCACTTCGTTTCATTCGCAATGACATCTATTTACTTGACTCATGAATCAAGCTTGATTATAGTGTACAAATAGCCCTACCAAAAGGAGGCATTATGGACTGCACCGAATACGCCGAAGCCAAGCGAAAAGCAGCCAAAAAAATTAGCGCCGACATTCGAGAACGCTGGAACAATCGCATTGTTCAGCGGGAATTGCACTTGATGGGTGAAGCGGGGGCGGTGCAGTATTTGGCTGATTACGGGCGCAGCATCGGTACGGCAAAAGTTATTGGTTTTGCACTGTGCGCGGAGTCGGAAGGATACCCGGAAATGGCGCTGGGATTTTGGCAAAAAGCGTTTGAGTTGGAAACTGGAGAAAAGCCGACTAACAACACTAAAAGCAAGTCTATCACCAATGTTGTTCCTGCGGCAAAATCAAAGGCTGCTGCCAAAATAGAGACTGCAAACAATCCGATTGTTCCCGAATTGCCTGCGAATTTGCAGCCGGGAAGGATTGTGACGATGCAGCCGGTTGATGCGCCGGTGGAACGTTCTTATTACATCGAAAATCCCGATTATTGGGGACAGCCAAAGCGGGACGGCAACCGAGTTGTGGTTGTGGCGACGCCAGATAAAGTATACTATCAATCGCGATCGACTAACCTGCGACAACAAGCATCAATTGCGATCGATCGCGCCTTAACAGACACAGCCGCTCAAATTGGCACCTTTGTTTTAGACGGCGAACTGTATTACAAAAGCTGTACCGGTAGCGAACACCGCACGGGCGCGCAAGCTGCTACAGTTAATATTGAAATGGGTTTCCCGACGACCCAACCAACCGCCGTTTATGCGATTTTCAAATGTTTGTTTTCCCACGGCAAAGACTTGACTGGGTTGGCAGAATCGGAACGAATTGCCGCCGGGGTTGCAGTTGGTGAATTGCTGGTAAGTTTATCTTCAGAATTTGAAATTGTACCGACTTATCGCACCGCCGCTGAAAAACTTTTATTAGCAAATCAGCAGGAATCTGAAAACAGAGAAGGCGAAGTTTGGATTTTGCACAACTGCTGTTATGTCGGCGGGAAAGATGTTAAGAAGTTTCCGATGGTGCGGACTAAATACTGTCAGGAATACGAGTTGTTGATTGTCGGGCTGACACCGACAAAAGTTGCGGGGCGGCCCTTTAGTGCGATCGAAGTCGCGCAAGAAGTTGGGGGCAAATTACTGCGGGTAGGAACAGTGGGAACGGGCTTTAGCAGCGGGGAAATGCAGGAAATTGCCCGACTCTACGAGGCTAACCCTCGCGGAGTTAAAATTAAAGTGCGATCGCAGGGATTGACGGAAAGTGGCAAATTGTGGCACGCGCGATTTCTAGAAATTTGTTAAAATAGGACGGCGGTTGAAACCGCGTCTACATAAACGATGTCTGCCTCCGCAGACTGAAGAAAATAAGACGAATCAATGTTTTTCAGCAAAAACAATTTCTACATCCTTATCAATCAATCTGAAATCAAAATTGAATGTTTTCGACTCAATGCTGAGGGAACTTGGGCAAATCGGATTTACAGACAAGGAGATGGGTTATATCGTTTCCGGTTGCATCGGAATCATTTAACCACAGAGAACACAGAGAACACAGAGAGGTCAGAGAGAAATGAATAATTCCGATGCTAACGGAATTGATATTAGAGTTAACAAGTATAGATTTTGGCTGCCCGATCGCCCAAATTTATCAAAAAGTTCCTGGCATGATATTATGATGTATGAAACAACTTTTTCAGCCCCGCAATCCTCTGGTTCGTACCTTCGCACAAAGCTTAAAGCGCTACTGTCCCGACGCGCAAAATTTGCTAAATTCCGGTGCAATCGAAACGGAAATCGACTTGTTTAAAAAACGTTACCAACAATCGCTTCCCGAAACTTTTTATGATTTTTATCGCTGGTATAACGGTTCGGCTTATGAGAGTTCAGAAAATAAGTGGCTGTTGCCTTTTGAACATGGCAGGAGTATTTTATCTTTGGCATCTATTGTGAAGGAGAAAAAATCTTGGGACACCCAGAGTCAAGTTAATTTTCAAAAATGGCAGCCCGGAGAATATTGGAACAAAGCATGGATTCCGTTTATGAAAGTAGATAATTTGTGGCTGCGGGTTGTGGATACAAAAGGCTGTTTTGACGGCACTCCCGGACAAATTATCAGTTTTGAGTGCAAAAACGAACCTTTGAGAAGCATTGAGTGCGATTCATTTGATAAGTGGCTGGAAACTGTTATTGCAAAAATTGAGTTAGAATGTTTGTTTAAAGAGTTTCACGAAATCGGGTTGGAGGAAGAAAAGGCAATTTTTGCGATCGATAAACGCATCAATCCCAATCGACACAGCGTCGAATTAGCACCTATAAAAACATAAAATACTTGGTAAGCTGAGGACTGAAGTCCGAACGATAGAACCTCAATTACAACTCACAAAGAAAACAATGATTAAAATTCTTCACCTTTCAGATATCCACATGGGAAGTGGCTTTTCTCACGGCCGCGTCAACCCAGAAACAGGCTTAAATACGCGGCTGGAAGACTTCGCAGCTACCTTGAGTAAATGTATGGACAGGGCAATTTCTGAACCCGTAGATTTAGTCATATTCGGCGGCGATGCTTTCCCCGATTCAACGCCACCACCGTTTGTAAAAGAGGCTTTTGCGCGGCAATTCAGCCGCTTGGTTGACGCGCAAATTCCCACGGTTTTGCTAGTAGGAAATCACGACCAACATTCCCAGGGACAGGGCGGCGCGAGTTTGGGGATTTACCGGACTTTGGGAATACCTAAGTTTATTGTAGGCGATCGCCTGGAAACTCACCTCATACAGACCCGTAATGGCCCCGTACAGGTGGTTACACTGCCTTGGTTGACGCGATCGACCTTAATGACGCGTTCAGAGACTGAAAGCCTTTCTGTGGGCGATGTTAACCAATTATTAACCGAAAAACTGACGATCGCAATGGAAGGCGAAATCCGCCGCCTCAACCCCGAAATTCCCACCGTACTTTTAGCGCACTTAATGGCAGATAAAGCAAGTCTGGGCGCGGAACGTTTTTTAGCAGTTGGTAAAGGTTTTAACATACCCGTTTCCATGCTAACCCGCCCTTGTTTCGACTACGTAGCCCTTGGCCACGTTCACAAACACCAAAACCTGAATTTATCCAACAATCCGCCCGTAATTTATCCGGGAAGCATCGAACGAGTTGATTTTAGCGAAGAGAAAGAAGACAAAGGTTTTGTGTTAGTTAATTTAGAACGAGGGAAAGCTGAGTGGGAATTTTGCGCGTTACCCGTGCGAGTGTTTCTGACGATTAAGGTAAAGGTGTCTGAATCGGAAAACCCGCAAGCTGACTTGGTTAAAGCCATTGGGAAGAAGCAAATCCAAGATGCTGTGGTGAGATTAGTTTACCAATTGCGATCGGAACAATTAGACTTAATAGATAACGTTGAATTGCACGCACTTCTGGGCGAAGCCCACAGCTACACAATTCAACCGGAATTAGTCAGTCAGCTAGCGAGGCCGAGGTTGCCAGAATTGAATGCTAATAATAGCATAGAACCTTTAGAAGCTTTGAAAACTTATTTAGCAAGTCGGGAAGATTTGAAAGATTTTTCTGAGAGTATGTTAGAAGCCGCGCAGGGTTTGTTGGGCGGGAAAGAGGAAGTTTTGGAGGAAGTTTTGGTTGGATTTTAGGTAATATCCGGTAATATTCGGTAGGTAAATTATCCTTATTACACAATCTCAGAAACCGGGTTTCTTCCTATATTTTTCGTACTCAACCCAAATGATTCGCAGAAACCCGGTTTCTCCCTACCACTCATTTATTTAACTTCAACCATCCCAAAAACCTCGCCCGCCACCAACCGAGTTCCATTGGCAAAATCCACCCCAGACTGCACCTTTTTCCCCGCCAACTGTACCTCTCGCAATAATAGCAAACCATCACCGGTTTGGACGATCGCCCCCAAGCCCTTCACAACCCTGACAACCTCCCCATTTACGCCCGACAACTGGGCTAAAAGCGGCCAATCGCGTTCCAAAACCCTCAACTCCGGCGGCATTTGCAGCCAATATTCCGGCCCTAGTGGCACAGTAGCAATCACCTTCAAAGAATTACCGCGAAAAGTCGTAGTACAATCCGGGAAAAAGCCCCTAACTTGATTATGAAGGGCGATCGCACTTTGCGACCAATCCAGCACAAAATCCGCCGTTTTAATCATCGGCGCATAAGTCGCCTCAGCATCATCTTGAACAACAGCATCAACCTTTCCATCTCTCAATAATATCAAAGTTTCCACCAACAAATCCGCCCCAACATCCGCCAACCTATCCCCCAAAGAATCAGCATTATCCAACAGCGAAATCCCAGCAAAACTCTTCAACAACATCGCCCCAGTATCCATCCCAGCATCCATCAGCATAGTAGTAATCCCAGTCTCCTTTTCCCCATCAAAAAGACAGCGCTGAATCGGTGCCGCCCCGCGATACTTCGGCAAAATTGAACCGTGAACATTAACGCAAGCCAAACTAGGAATATCGAGAATTTCTTGAGAAAGAATCTGCCCGTAAGCCACCACAACAAAAACATCCGCCTCCGCTTCCCGCAACTTAGCAATAGTTTCCGCATCCTTCTTAATGCGGCGCGGCCCGAAAACCGGGAGACTGTGATTTAAAGCCACATCTTTAATAGGTGAAGGCATCAATTTATTGCCTCTTCCCCGGCGTTTATCCGGCTGAGTCACCACAGCCACCACCTCAAATTCGGGATGACTCAGTAAACTGGACAAAGTAGGAACAGCAAAGTCGGGAGTGCCAAAAAAAACAATTTTCATAGATTTTTAGTTAAGTAGAACTGCCCGAAAAAACCATAACATATTATAGAGGCGTGTTGAGCCAAAATCTATACAAGCCGGCCGTTTATAGTGAGGTGGGAGCGGGTTTTGATGTTTGTCGATGAGTTGTAAGTATCAGGCGTGAACCCCCCCCTACATAGATGGTCAAATTTTTGATAAAATCTTCAATAAAACCTGTAGGAGCGGGTTCACCAACAATATCTAATTGACCCCCCAAATATCTATAAACCCGCCCCCACCCAACCAATAACCCCAAACAACCCTTAAATTCCCTCAATTATTTAACATCTCGGTGGGGTGGGGGCGGGTTTGATAATTTGTCGATTGGTGACAAATATTTGGGTGAACCAGGGTTGATGGACTTTTGCTAGAGACTGACTCTCTAGTTTTTGCCTAACACCCTAAATTAGAGAGTCGGGTAAATCATACCATTTTAGTCACCATTAGTTATGGTATTGCTATCACCCGAAAATGAGATGAAAAAGAAAAGAAAAGATATTAAAAATAAAAATAGTGGGAATAAAAAAAATCAAAAAACCAACTGAAAGACCAATGAATAAGTCTCGCATCTCAGACGGAGACGGAGGGAGATCCGAAGCCAACACCACAGCCGAAGACGAAGACGCAGGAAGATCCGAAGCCAACGCCACGCGAAAACCGTAGTTGATGAAGCGAGCGGGTGGCGCATCGCTGAAGGAACGAAACGCAGAGCGGCAACTGATGCGATCGTAGGCCCACGAAGCACCGCGCAGCACCCGAGAGCGGTTATCATTCTTAATATTGACTAATAAATCATAGTTTCCATAACAATTATTATTATTTTTTTCATCCCAGACACTACCATCGGTAGGTGCGCCATTATAATTGCCATGCCAAGGATCAGCACACCATTCCAAGACATTACCGTTCATTTCGTATAAACCAAAAGCATTTGGGGGAAAAGTCCCCACAGGCATTGTTGTTGTTGTTCCCTGGGAATAAAGTTCTTTGGATGCTACACCGTAGGAATAATTGCCCTGATAATTAACTAAATCGGGGGTAATTGTTTTGCCAAAGTAGAAAGGCGTTGTCGTACCTGCACGACAAGCATATTCCCATTCCGCCTCGCTCGGTAAACGATAGCTTTTTCCTGTTTTCTCAGATAGCTTCTGACAAAAATTTATAGCATCATTCCAGCTAACATTTTCTACAGGTCTTTTTGCACCTTTGAAATGAGAAGGGTTAGTTCCCATTACTGCTTGCCACTGTTCTTGAGTAATGGAATATTTCCCCAAGTAAAATGGTTGAGCAATCGTAACTTTATGTTGGGGACGTTCCCTATCCTCACCTTTTCCAAACGGTGAACCCATCATAAAGCTACCTGCTGGAATATACACCATTTCTAACTTAACTTCCTTCCCCAAATTTTCGTCTTTTTGATAAGCTTTCCCCGCCTTCTTACTACTTGGTTTCCCATTCCAGCCCACTGTAATGATTTCAAAGGTAAATTCTTTACCTGTACTCGCTTTTTCCTCCCGGCGCAAACGTTCGGCTTCGGCTTCCCGCTGCTGACGTTCGCTTTCTTCTGCCTCCCGGCGTTGAATCTTTACTTCCGCTTCCTGTTTTATATCCTTTAATACACCCAAAGCAACATCGCGAATATGCAGTACACCCGGTAAACTCGGATCAATTTGCAAAGCGCGATTAAAATCTTCAATGGCCTTTTCTAACTGTCCTAATTTATGATAAACTAGCCCGCGATGATGGTAAGTATGAGCATCATTAGGATTTAATCGCAGTACCAGGTCAAAATCTGCGATAGCGCCCTGATAATCGCCAACTTGATAATAAGCCAAACCGCGCTGAATATTCGCGTCTAAGCGAGAACTATCTAACTGTAAAACTTGATAAAAATCTGTAATTGCCGAGGAATATTCCCCATTGTTTGCCCGTTGTAAACCCCGTTGCCAACAAGACTCAATGACGCTTAGTTGTAAATCCGCCCCCAAACCTTGCAAACATTGATTTAGCTTGGTTAAATAGGGCAAATCATCAATGGTTAAAGCCGCAGCCAAAGCATTTAATAACTGACTTTGTTCTGGAATCGGCAAACCATGCAGTTTTAACCAATCTTGGACAGACAAATATAACTGTGCTGCGGCCCACTGCTTGTCAGCCAAACTCAACAGAGATACAGCTAAATCCAAACGCAAATCAGGAATTAATGCCGACTGTTCTTCAGCCAAGTTGTCATATAATGCCTGATAATAACCCACTGCAATTTCTATGACAGTCTCCTGTTCCTCTGCGGGCATTTTTGCCAACATTTCCGGGAGTAACTGCGGCAGTAAAGGTGTTTTCCGCTCATCTGGAGGCAGAAACATCAGACAATATTCATCAACAATTAACCCGGCGATTAAAGCATGGAATATCCCGATAAATTCGGCCAAATCATTGTAATCATTTTTGTGCAAATGATAAGGGCGATGAATTTCGCTTAAATCTTCTCCTTCCTCTAGAGCACGGCGTTCAATTTCCGAAATTCGTAAATTTTGCTGATAGCCTTGAACTGTTTCCTCACCATAACGGCTATCAAAATCAGCCACAGGCTTACCAGAGTCAATATACGCTTGTCGTTTCCCTTGCCAATTCACAGCCCGTTGTTTGGCACAATCATACAATACCTCAACCCAAGGTAACTTATTAATTGGGGTTTGGTAGCGATATTTTTTAAAGTTAATATGCCAAAAGCCAAAGCGCAAATAAAAGTCATCGGGCGTGGCGGATGAGTCTAAAATGAGTGTGGGAATTACCCGCAAACCTGCAAATAAGTTTTCCGCCGCCGCTTCTTCCCGAAAAACATTACTCCGCCAATAACCGCCCATAAATTGTACTGGCCGGCCGTCGGTGATATACTTGTCTAGGAAGTTTCGCAGATAATTGCTTAAAAATTCCTCAGATACCGGAAAGTTTTGATTTGGTCTAGCCGCATCGTGAGTCAAGACTGGCGGTGATAAGAAAACTCGTAAAATGGGTGTATCTTCGGGGTTGATGTTGGCAATAAGGTTTTCGGCGGTGACGAAAATTGGGGAATTTTCTAAGTTTTTTTGTTTGACAATGGTGGCCATTGCTGTTTCGCGATTTGCCTGAGCAATCTCTCGTGCTAATAGAGCATCTAACTGTTTTAATTCTAGTTGGAGTTGACGCTGTTCGGCGATGCAGAATTTTTGCAATTCGGCGCGCAATACTTCTAGTTGGGCGCTGTGTTCGCGGTTGAGTTGGCCTTCATTGGCTTGAAAAGCCCAATTTAAATCCGCTAATTTATCTTGTAACTCGCGGTTAAGCATACCTTCATTGTGTTGACAAGCACCATTCATTTCTGCGAGGTATTGCTGTAAATCTCGGTTTAATTCGCCTTCTTCCCTTGTGACATCAAGGGTGGCTTGATATTGCAAGGCTTGGAGAAGAGAAATATTTTCTTGTAGTTTTATTTGTTTGTTAGCGTTTCCTGAATTAATCTTGGCAATAGAAATCGCAGTATCTGCATTGATATTAGCAATAGATAGGGCGGTTTCAGCTTGGATATCTGCTTGATATTTTGTCGAAAAAAGTTTCGTATTAGCATCATCTCTAATCTGAACCAAAACACTTTTTTTCCCTGGTAATACTTTCGTCATAAAAAATTGCTCCTATTTTGTATGGTTAAGGTTTGATCAACCAGATATTGATGGAATCTAAGCGTTATTTGGGGCTGTTGCTGGGGTGGGGGCGGGTTTATTCAGATGATTGGTGGGCGGCAAAATTGAGCGGTGAACCCGTCCCTACGGATTTTATTGAAGATTATACCCATAATTTTACCATTTAGAGGCGGGTTCATCCACATATTTGCTACCCATCGACAAACGATCAAAACCCCCTCCCCCCTCTTTGGGATTTTTAATGGCGACGCACCCTAGGACTGCTTTATTAAACTGAGAGAGGGGTGTTCCGAAGGACGATCGCCTACAATCTATAGGTGGTAAAGTTGTCAAAAGTGTGATCATATCTCCTCGAACATGGAAAAGCCGTCTAATCTCCCGCTTAAACTCAGCCGCAGCTTATTTGGAGACACCGCCGCACAATAAAAGTTTATTCATTCTGTCACAAATCCCCAAGCTTTTAATCCTGCTATCTTGTGGATGCAACCCAAACCCACAGAAAACCCATTTACTGTCGAAATTCCAGTTTTTAGGCAACCGCAATTTGTAGATAGACTAGCCTGAGAATCCCAGCCGGGAAAACATTCCTTACCTCAAGGACGACATTACTACTGTCTCGACTTTTCCTCAATCTTCGCCGCCTCCACCTTATTAACAATACCCCAACCAATCAAACTAATATTAGATATGTGAGCCGCCCCCGGAGGCAAAAGTGTATTTGCCTGGAAAACATTAAACCCAGAATTGCTCTTGTGCAACGAAGCCATAGGCAAACGCATGGGAATGCTTATCTCTAATTTAAAACGCTGTTAAATTCAACCATCCGCCACCGCGAACCTCGATTAAAAAATATTTGCCGAAAAGATACCAAAAACTGCTAATTTAGTAATAGTAGACGCTCCTTGTACAGGTCAATCACTCTTAGCAAAAGGAGACAAAGCACCCGGATGCTTTCATCATGTCACCATCAACAGCAATGCCAACCGCCAAAAAAGAATCTTAGCCAATTATGCTAAAATTGTAGCGCCGCAAGGTTATCTTACATACATGACCTGCACTTATTCAACCGCAGAAAACGAACAAGTCAACGAATGGCTGTTAAGCAGGTTCCCCGAATTTCAGCCTGTCACAGTTCCTGATTTAGCAAAATATCGATCGCACCTGACAGAAATTCCTTGCTATCGGATGTGGCCGCAGGATAAACTAGGAGCCGGAGATTTCACAGTTTTGTTTCAAAATACCTCAGAAGGAGAGACAAATCAGCTACCCGCCGATTTTATAGATTTAGCCAGTTTTACCAGAAAAAATTGGTTTAAAGCCTCTCCCTTAAAGGCGAGAAATTAAAAGAAGACGATTCATTACTTCAATCCTCTTCCTTCTAGGTAGAGGTAGCTGTCAACTGTCAACTGTCAACTGTCAACTGTCAACTGTCAACTGTCAACTGTCAATTGAACAACCTCTAACTATCCGCGTGCATCCGTGTTCATCTGCGGTTAAAAAAATCTTCTTCCCTAAATAAAACTAAAAAATGATTTTATCTAAATTATCCAAAACAATAAATATGAAACTAAAACTAGCTGTCGGCATTTTACTTATCTTAAATTTGCTAATATTAAACGGCTGTCAAAACAGCACAACCCCAGCATCCAAAAACGGCGAACCCATCGAACTCACACTGTGGCACGGCATAAATCCCCCGCCAAATCGCGACGTATTTAAAACTCTCACAGATCAATTCAATAAAACACATCCCAACATCCAGATAAAACCAATTTACATCGGTCAGCCCGACCAACAACTGCCAAAAATACTAACAGCAATAGTTGGAAATGCACCGCCAGATTTGCTTTGGAATGCTGCTACAATTTCAGGAAAACTAGCAGAACTCAACGCAATTGAACCCTTAGAAAACTGGCTCGATAAATCACCCCGGAAAGCGGAAATCTACCCGGCACTCTTCGAGTCAATGGAACTCGGCGGACACACTTGGTCAGTTCCCCTAGCGACAAACAACGTCGCCATCTTTTACCGTCCCAGCTTATTTGCAGCGGCAGGAATCAAAGAAGTGCCGCAGAATTGGGCGCAATTAAAGCAAGTAGCCCGATCGCTCACGCGAGACACCAACGGAGACGGCCGCACAGACCAACACGGCATAGTGCTCCCCCTAGGCAAAGGAGAATGGACAGTATTTACCTGGCTGCCATTCATGTTCAGCGCAGGCGGCGAACTCAAAGGCAAAACACCTCAAAGTCCTGTACCCCAAATAGATAATCCCGGTTCTCACGCCGCCTTAGAATTGTGGAGCGACTTGTTAAAAGAAGGTTCAGCAATATTGTCAGCACCCGAACGCGGTTACGAACTCGACAACTTCATCGCCGGGAAAGTCGCCATGCAAATCACCGGGCCGTGGACGCTAGCACAGTTGCAGCAAAGTGCGATCGACTACGCAGCAATGCCTTTACCGATTCTCAAACGCCCCGCAGCCGTCGTAGGGGGTGAAAACCTATTTTTAATGAAAACCTCGCCAGAACGAGAGCGAGCAGCCCTAGTATTCTTAGAATACGTTATAGGTGAAGAATTCCAAACAGCATGGGCATTGGGAACAGGTTACTTGCCCATTAACTTAAAATCGAGACAGAGCCAAGCTTATCAAAGCTTTGTGGAAAAAAACCCTGTTTTGCAAGTATTTTTAGAGCAAATGAACTCAGCCAGAGCGCGACCGATTATATCAGGTTACTCTCGCCTATCAGAAAACCTCGGTCGCGCCATAGAGGCAACCCTTCTCGGCCGCAACCCCCAAGACGCCCTTAAAGAATCTCAAGAGCGTTTGACACTAACCTTAGATATTGCAATAGCCAAGGACAAATAGACAAGAAAAAATATTTTTCTTAGCTGTAAATTATCCGCTTTCACTGTATTCGAGCGAAAGACTTAAAGCCTCGATTGATTGGTTAAAAATAAGCGTGAAAATCACTCCAGCCTGCACTTCTAATCAGAAACCGTGTTGCTGGCCCCAAACAGACCTAAAAGCAGAGATTTTACCAGAAATAATTGGTTTAAAACCTCTCCCTTGTAGGGAGAAATTAAAAGAAGACTATTCATTACTCCAATCCTCTTCCTTCCATGTAGAGGTCGCTATCAACTGTCAACCCTTCGACTTCGCTCAGGGCAAGCTGTCAACTGTCAACTGTCAACTGAAGTCGCTATTATTGGTATTTTAGGTATTTTAGGTATTATTGAGCATGATGCAAGATGTTAGGGTGAATAGAGTTACGATCGCCCGACACAAAAAGACACCCGCTGTCGCTCGGTAATAAAATTTTAACAAAAACCAAAAAATTACAAACCAATTGCTTAGCCATTAGAGATATATTTACAAAAAAGCGATACTCCCGAAATTCATGGGCAGATTTGATCGAACAAAAAAACCGCTCCCTCAACGGCACCACAAAAAGTGAGATCAAAAGCTTCTCCCAGTACCTACCACCCATGACCTACCATCACCTAATAGAAACATTTTCTCTACCCTCTGCCTGTCCCGTGCCACCTACTGAGACCCCAACAACCGTCCACCTTTTCCCCAAACGACCATGCAGACAAAGTTCCTTAATGCAATCAAAGGACATTCCTGGCGGTACTTCCTCGCAGTAGGCGCGATCGCCCTAATCTACTATTTGGCATCGCAATTCGCAATTTCCACCCTCACCCTGAGTTCAGAAATCTACCCCATGTGGCCAGCAGCAGGAATTGCCCAAGTCGCCCTGCTGCTGTTCGGGCGGCAACTGTGGCCGGGAATTGCGATCGGAGGCTTCCTGTTCAGCATGAGCGTACCGTCGGCCAACATCGGCACGGCATTGATCTCGGCCGGCGCCAGAACCCTGCAAGCCTGGACGGGAACTTATCTACTCCAGGGCATTAACTTTAACCCCGGGCTCGATCGGCTCAAAGACGTTTTAGGAATAGTCGGACTAGCAGCCTTGGGCTCTACCCTGATCAACTCCACCATCGGCAGCATCCTCGTATGCCTGACCGGTTTATCTAGCTGGAGCAATTTTGGCACGATTTGGGGGACTTGGTGGGTAGGAGACGCTATGGGAATTGTGCTCGTCGCCCCGCTGCTGCTGACGTGGCAACAATTGCCCAAAGTCCCCATCCATCGCAAACAGATAGCTGAACGAGCGATTTGGCTGCTGCTGCTACTAGCAGTCGGGTGGCTCGTCTTTTGCTCCCGCACCCGCGCCGCCTACGCCCGCTATCCCCTCGAATACTTACCATTTCCCCTAGTAGTTTGGGCTGCCTTTCGATTCGGTCAGCGCTACACCGCCCTCTCCAACCTCATCCTCTGCGGCTTCGCCATCTGGGGCATCGCCCGAGGCAGCGGCCCCTTTCTCAAACACGCCAGCAGCATCCCCCAAGCACTGTTATCCCTGCAAGCCTTCATCGCCGTCATCGCCGTCACCGGCTTAGTCTTAGCTGCCACCGTCGCCGAACGCCACCAAGCAGAAGCCTCCCTGCGCGCCAGCGAAGCCAGCCTCGCTAACGCCCAGCGCATCGCCCAGCTAGGCAACTGGGACTTAGACCGCAACGCCCAGCAATTGCGGTGGTCAGAGGAAATTTACCGCATCCTGGGACAGCAACCGGGAAGTTTTGAACCCAGCCTGGAAGCCTTCTTGGAATACGTGCACCCTGAAGACAGAGAATTAGTCAAAACATCGATCGAAGCCGCTTTATTTCAGCAACAGCCTTACAGCATCGACTACAGGCTCATACTCCCCGACGGCAGCAACCGCACAGTCTACGAACAAGCCGCCATCACCTCCCTCTACATCACCAGCACCGTCCAAGACATCACAGACAGAAAGCAAGCCGAAGCCGCCCTGCGTTCTTCAGAAGAAAGATTTTCCAAGGCCTTTCACGCCTCCCCAGTCGGGATCAGCATCTGCACCCTCACAGACGGATGCTTCCTCGATGCCAACGAAAGCTTTTTGCGCTCATTAGGCTGGCTGCAGCACGAATTTATCGGCCGCACTGCCAGCGACTTAGGAATATTTGTCAATTCAGAAGACGGGAGGCGGCTCGCCCAGATTTTGCAAGCACAAAATTCAATCAGCAACCAAGAAATCAAAATTCGCACCAAAGCCGGCGAAGTGCGCGACTGGCTGCTGTCAGTGGAACTCATCGACCTTGGCAGCACTCAGTGCGTTTTAATCATGACCACCGACATCACCGAACGCTTGCGTTCCGAAGAATTCCGCCGCGCCGCATTAGCCGCCGAAGCTGCCAATAGATCCAAAAGCATTTTTCTCGCCAACATGAGTCACGAACTCAGAACCCCCCTCAATGCCATCATCGGCTACAGCGAGATCCTGCAAGAAGACGCCCGAGACCTTGGTGCCGAAGAGTTCATCGACGACCTCCAGAGAATTAACACGGCCGGCAAGCACCTACTAGACCTGATTAAAGATATTCTCGACTTGACCAAAATTGAAGCAGGCCACACCGACTTGCACGTCGAAACCTTCACCATTTCAACTCTGGTTGAGGAAGTAGTTGCCACGATCGCGCCGATGGCAGACAAAAATAACAATATCTTAGAAATACAATGCTCTGAGGATATTGGCTCGATGCAGACCGACGTAACTAAACTCCGGCAGTCCCTGCTCAACCTGCTCAGCAATGCCTCGAAGTTTACTTCCTCCGGCGCAATTACTTTCGCCGTCAGCCGCTCCCTCCAAACCCCCGCCGAGGCTGCCAAGAGACGCAAAAAACTTGGAGCTTATACAGGAGGTGACCAAGCTGAAAATAGCTCGTCTCTGTTATCTTCCCCTCAAGATTGGATCGTTTTTACGGTCAAAGATACCGGCATTGGCATGAGTCCAGAACAGTTAGCCAAAATCTTTGAGCCTTTCACCCAAGCCGATTCCTCAACTACTAAAAAGTACGGCGGCACTGGTTTGGGGCTGACGATTACTAAGAAATTCTGCGAAATGATGGGCGGAGACATTACCGCATTCAGCGAGGTGGACAAAGGTTCTACTTTTACCATTCGGCTGCCAGCTATTTTCACAGACCTTTCGATCTCAACCGAAAAGTCTGACAACTAATATTTTTTTGACAGTTATTTTCGATGCCTGCAACTTTTATTTATAGCAACCGCCACATCGGTGAGGACATAAATAACTTCATGAATAGAGCCGATACCCGTACTGCATCAATGGTTTGATTCCCGTTATGCAACTGTCAACTGTCCACTGTCAACTGTCCACTGCTATACCTCCGCAATTGGCCGATCATTTTGCTAGCAGTTAGAGAGATTTGACACATAATTTATCACATTATTAACTCAGCTTTTTTCCTAGGTTTTTTTAATATAGAGTAATCTTAAATGAGTCGTAAAAATTTTACCCCACCTCAACCATCCCCTTGGTAAGGGGAGGGAGTAATAAGTTCACAAATGATGCGAAGATTGCTATAGAGCAATACGGTTTACTTAAGGCTTTTTGACGAATTTCTTAAGTCAACCATATTGCGGTAGGGGCAGCTTGGGCGAGCGAATTTATGAAATAATCGACTGTATCAAGGCAAAACCCGCCCTCTTAAGTAAACCGTATTGTGCTATAGAGGTAGAAGATTAGGGCGGGTTAGAGCACCCTAATTAATTTATGAGTAAAGACGAAAAGTGCTGAAATCATTTCCGCTGGCATGGGAATAATAAATTTTCCTGTCCAGTACCCGCGTCCGCGATCGTTTTTTGGCGGCCACCTAGTTTTTGAGGCTAAGTTCACTTGATTAATATTCCGAACAGTTTTTCTATAGCCCAATGGCGGATTCTCGCTTGACTTTGATCGACTGTGGATAATTAAATCAATGTCAGATCCACCCCGGGATTGAATTTAATTCGATTTTTTTATGCTCCTTGCCCTGTAAAGCTTGTAGTATCGTTACCCAAACTTTCCTGAGTATTGACTTGATAAGATGATATTATTATTTTTGAGCGTGCTGCCGACATTCAGAGGATTAATTGGTTGACAACCCTTAAAAGTTCTGAGAATTAATATAATTAGTGCAGTTTGAAAGATTTTGGAGAGGAGAGATGATCCCTCGGCTTCTCAATAAAACCTGTGATAGACTTTGATCGCGTACTTGTCCCCTACTGTATACCTACGTATATATACTATTAATTAAAAAGATATACTGTAGAAAGTTGCCTACAAAGCGCCAGAAAATATGCACCCCCACCTCCAGCGCCAACTCGAACAGCTCGGTTTAGTCGGCGAGTCTCCCCTTCCCACTGCTGAGCAGTGGCAGCTTTTATTAGAGCAGGTAAGTGGTAGCTATGACCGAGTTCAGAGTCAGCAAGAACTTCAGCAGGAAGATTGTTTTAACTTGGAGACGGTGGCATTAAAGGATTTAACTGACTCGCCCCAGTCCACTCAAGACTCTCCAACAGCTTCAGAATTCGATCGACTGCGGGCGAGTGTCAACAGTTTGGGGGCGGGATTGTGTATCCTTGACGCGAAGGGCTGTGTAATCTCGGTGAATCCAGAGGCAGAAAGCTTGCTGGGGTGGCGAGAGTCGGAACTTGCAGGCGTTTCCCTGCTAGAGCGCATCGGGAAGCAAAAGAAAGGCAACAAATCCCCACTTTTGACATATCCGAAACAGTCGCCAAGCAAGAGTGAAGATGCGACGATCGCACCTACACTAGATTTACCAGAGGCGATCGCCTCCGGTCAACCTTGCAGCAATTGGGACGACGAGTTTTTGTGTCGCGACGGCAAGATTTTACCAGTTTCCTATTTTTTCCATCCCGCAGTTGAGGGCAGCGAAATATCAGTCTTGGTGTTTTTTGACATTTTTGACATTAGAGAACACAAGCAATCGCTCTCGATGCTGCAAGCAGTTCTAAAATCTACAGATGCAGGAATTCTGGCGGTTGACAAAAACGGCAATATATGTAATTATAATCAGAAATTTGTAGAGATGTGGGGGTTGTCAGCCAGCCAAGGAAAGTTGAGCCGATCGACCTTGGACACACTCAAAAACACGATCAAAACAGGATTCCCCTTCGACAGGGAACAATTAAAATACCCGCAAAGATTTCTCCAAAACGTGATAAAAGTGTTGGCAGATTCAGATATTCAAATCAGCGAATTATTAGAATTTAAAAACGGAAAAATTCTGGAATTAAATTCGTTGCCCTCAAAAGTCGGAGCGAAAACAGTCGGTAGATTCTGGAGCTTTCGAGACGTTACCGAAGTCAAAAAAATAGAAGAATCTTTGCAGTATCGAATAGAATTCGCTCAGTTGATTGCCCGTTTGTCAACCCATTTCATCAGCCAGCCCTTATCAGAAATAGACAAAGGCATCGCTCAAACCCTGGAAGCGATCGCCACCTCGATCGGGTTTGACCGCAGTTACATCTACCTGTTATCATTCGACAAAACCCGCGCCAACAAAACCTACGAGTGGTGCGGCGAAAGCATTTCGGCAATTAAAGACAGCACCAATAAACAAATAGACATCGCACAAATCCCTTGGATCGCAGAAAAACTCGATCGCGCAGAATGCCTTTATATTCCAGAAATCGGCGAACTCCCGCCCCCAGCCAAAGCCGAAATTGGGTATTTTATCGGTCAAAATCCAGCCCAATTCCCGACAGACTCCCCATCCCAAACAGTCAATCAAACAGCAACCGCCTTAATACCTTCGATGGGCGCTTCCCTAAATAATTTAGAATTTAAAAAACAGCTAAAAAATATTCAATCGCTGATAATTATTCCCATAATTTGTAGTAAAAACCTAGTAGGATTTCTCGGATTCGATGGCAAACAGCAAACAGCAGGTCGAGCAACCGAAATATCCACACAGCTAAAAATGGTAGGAGAAATGCTCGCCAATGTCCTAGAGCGCAAGCGAGCAGAAGCAGCCTTGAGACAATCCGAAACAAAATACCGCAGCATCTTTGAAAACGCAGTCGAAGGCATATTCCAGACAACGCCGACCGGACACTACCTCAGCGGCAATAGCGCACTAGCCAGAATTTACGGCTACGAATCCTGTACCCAAATGCTTGCCGAGCTCACCGATATCAACCGTCAATTTTACGTTAACCCCAATCGGCGCGCCGAGTTTATGGCCCAATTGCGCGCGCGCCACCAAGTGTCAAAATTTGAATCCCAAATATACCGCCGAGACGGTAGCACGATTTGGATTTCCGAAAACGCGCGCAGCATCTGCGACGAAAACGGCAGGGTTTTGTACTACGAAGGCACAGTCCAAGACATTACCGATCGCAAACAGACAGAATCCGCCATGCAGTTGGCCCTAGAAGCAGCAGAATCCGCCAACCGGGCAAAAAGCACATTTCTCGCCAACATGAGCCACGAACTTCGCACACCCCTCAACGCCATCATCGGCTACAGCGAAATGCTTCAAGAAGAAGCAGAAGAATTGGGTAGTTGCGAATCCGTCCCCGACCTCGAAAAAATATGCAGCGCCGGCAAACACCTGCTGTCCCTAATTGACGACATCCTAGATATTTCTAAAATTGAAGCAGGCCGAATGGATCTCTACTTAGAAAGCTTCGACATCCATAACTTAATTGAAAGTGCTGTTGCCACGGCCAGGCCGCTGGTCGAGAAAAACGGTAATACCCTAGAAGTGTACTGTCCAGACAACCTCGACACCATGCACGCGGACATGACCAAAGTGCGGCAAGTGCTGCTTAACTTGCTCAGCAACGCTGCCAAGTTCACACAAAACGGGAGAATTGCGATCGGAGTGGAAAGAATTAAAAATGAACAATTAAAAATGAAAAATCAAGAGGAATCTTCCCAAATTTTAATTTCTAACTCCGAATTTTTAAGTTTCCGCGTCGCCGACACCGGCATCGGCATGACACAAGAGCAATTGCAGCGAGTTTTCCAACCTTTCACCCAAGCTGATGCCTCGACTACCCGCGAGTACGGTGGCACCGGTTTGGGACTAGCAATCAGCCAGCGCTTCTGTCAGATGATGGGTGGCAGCATTGAGGTCAGCAGCAGCTTGGGCGCAGGCACCACTTTCACCGTGCTCTTGCCCCGCGCCATCAAACAGCCGGAAATCCCCAACAAAGTCCACGACAGCACGAGCCCTCCGGATGCCCCCGCTGTCGGCACGGTGCTGGTAGTGGACGACGACCCGATCTCGCGGGATTTAATTCAGCGCACCCTCAGTCGCCAAGGACTGCACATAGAAGTCGCCGACAGTGGCGAGCAAGCTCTCCGGCTCGCTAAGCAATTACGGCCAGACGCCATTACCCTGGACGTGATCATGCCCGGAATGGACGGCTGGGCGGTACTCTCAGCGCTGAAGGCAGATCCTGACCTTGCCGAAATTCCCGTAATCCTGCTATCCTTTGTGGGCAACAAAAGCCTCGGCTTTGCATTGGGTGCCTCGGACTACCTCACCAAACCAGTGGACGGCAAACGGCTGGCTGCCTTGTTGAACAAGTACCGACGCGACCAAGACGGCTTTGCAAGTAACAATTTGACCTGTCAGATTCTAATTGTGGAAGACGACGTTGCCACGCGCGAAATACTGCGATGCGTACTAGAAACACAAGGCTGGGCAGTAACGGAAGCTGACAGCGGACGTGCTGCTCTCGATCGGCTAAAAGTTGCTCGCCCGCACCTGATATTACTGGATTTGATGTTGCCAGAAATGGATGGTTTTGAGTTGATCGGGGAAATTCGCAAATCCCATTCGGGAGATCCTATACCGATTGTTGTGATCACGGGGAAAAACTTGACACCGGCAGAAAGCCAGCAGCTAAACGGCTACGTCGAGCGGGTGCTACAAAAGGGAGTCTACAGTTGCGATACTTTGCTGCGCGATGTTCGCTCTATAGTAAATGAAAGGCTCGATCGCAGGTACGACTCGAAAGGCAAGGAGAAAACCAATGGCTAAAATCCTGTTGGTCGAAGATAACGAAATGAACAGGGATATGCTTTCCAGGCGTCTGGCCCGCAAGGGACACGAGGTCTTTATTGCTGTTGACGGTGCTGAGGGAGTGTCGATGGCACTCGCGAAAGTACCAGATTTGATTCTGATGGATATGAGTCTGCCGGTTCTCGACGGGTGGCAAGCAACGCAGCAAATTAAGGCGGCTCCTGAAACTAGCAGGATTCCGGTGATTGCCCTGACGGCTCACGCAATGGCGGGCGATCGTGAAAAGTGTCTTGCCGCCGGCTGCAATGACTACGACACCAAACCGGTGGAGTTTCCCCGACTTTTGGGTAAAATTGAAACGCTTCTGAAAGAGGCCCTGACATGAAAGGTGACGAGGGCAGCGTGCTGGTTGTTGACGACAATGAGGTAAACCGCGATTTGCTGGCCCGCCGACTTCAGCGTCAAGGCCATTTGGTGACTGTTGCTGAAGATGGTCTCCAAGCTCTGGAAATGTTGCGAAGCGATCCTTTTGATTTGGTTCTGCTAGACATTATGATGCCGCAAATGAACGGCTATCAGGTGCTGGAAAATCTCAAGGCTGACGAGAATTTGCGCCACATCCCGGTGATTATGATTTCGGCGGTGGACGATATCGACAGTATTGTGCGCTGTATTGAGTTGGGGGCGGAGGATTATCTTTCTAAACCTTTCAATCCTGTATTGCTCAAGGCTCGGATTAGTGCTTGTCTGGAAAAGAAGCGGCTGCGGGATAAGGAGCAAACTTATTTGCGGGAGTTGGCAGAGGAAAAGGAAAAGTCGGAACGTTTGCTGTTAAATATTTTACCAGGCCCGATCGCGCAGCGCCTCAAAGAAGGGGAAATTACGATCGCCGACAGTTTCGCTGAGGTAACAGTAATGTTTGCCGATTTGGTCGGTTTTACGAAGCTTTCGGCTCATTTGTCGCCGGCGGAGTTGGTAGAATTGCTCAACGAGATTTTTTCAGCTTTTGACGAGTTGGCCGAGCGCTACGGACTTGAGAAAATTAAGACGATCGGCGATGCTTATATGGTGGTTGGCGGTTTGCCTAAGCCGAGCGACAACCACGCCGAAAGCATTGCCGAAATGGCGCTCGACATTCAAACAGCAATCGGTAAGATGCACGCCAAGGGAGGTCAACCCCTCAGCATCCGCATCGGCATCCACACGGGCCCGGTGGAAGCTGGGGTAATCGGTACTAAAAAATTTACTTATGATTTGTGGGGAGACACAGTAAATACAGCTTCGCGGATGGAATCTCAAGGGGTACCGGGCGGCATTCAGGTGACAGTTGCTACCTACGAACGCCTGCAGGACAAGTACGTTTTCCAAGAGCGCGGCGTGATTCCAGTGAAGGGTAAAGGCGATATGATGACTTATTTGCTTGTGGGCCGAAAGGCTTAATTGGTCATTGGTCATTGGTCATTGGTCATTGGTCAACAGTCACTGGCATTGGTTGTTTGTGATGTCGTTCTTGGTTGAATTGGATTTTTTTAACCGCAGAGAGCGCAGAGGACACAGAGAGAGAGAATGGAGAGATGAATGCAGGAGGATGCTACCGGATTTGATATTATTTGTAGGTTGTTATTTGTCCCGTTTTAGTTGTTAGTTGTTAGTGACTACCAATAACTAATGCTAACAGTTAACAGTCAACAGTCAACAGCCAACAATCAACAGTCAACAGCCAACAGTCAACAATTACATAATTCTCAAATGAACGTAAATTCTAACCTATTAATGTATGCCCAATGGGCAGGAATTCTGACAGCGGCTTTGCTGGTTTTAACAGTTATAGCATTTATTTTTAAATGGGGCTTTCGCTTCCGTTTGGTCGGAGTGACTAGCTTTATGGCCGTAATTGCTGCGAGTATATTTGGTCTTGGTTTGGGACTGTTTGCGCGCACGGAAATTCCCGGCGCGGTGCGCTATTCTTTAGTTTACGATACTGGCGGCGCTCAAACAGTTGTTACGGTGCCGCCTTCGATTACTGAATCGGAGTTAGAAGCAACGATGCAGCAAGCGGCGGCGGATTTGTACTCCCCAGGGCGTTCTGGACGCGGAAGAGACTACATGACAATCCGCGTTCGGACGATCGTACATCCAGAGCCGGGGCTGTCGCAGCCGCTGTTTTTGGGTGAGGTGAGGCGATCGCTGGCGGTTAGGTATGATGAGAAAATGGCGATCGACATCTTCCCCGAAAAAGTTGCTATTCTGAAAAAGTATCAAGCCTGATAAATCCTGTGGGGGCGGGTTTTACCAACAAGAATTGCCTCAAACAGACAATCTCGTAAACTGCCCCCACCACTAGATAATTCGACGATTGAAATCGCTTCTTTTCAAACAAATTTCCTCTCTAAGAGACTAGAATAGCCGACAAAAAATACTTTAAAATTATCAAAAAGCTATCTAATTATGACTCAAGAATCTGAAAAAAGGCAAGCTTGTTGGAAAAGATGGAACCGAGAAGATGATCTCGCTTTGACTCCTCAAGAACGGAAACGGGAATTGGTGAGAATTCAAGTTTTAATTGATGAGTATGAGCCAACACCAGAACAAAAAGCTGATTTGTTTTTAGAACAAGGTTTATTGTATAGCTTTGGTGAAGAATACGCAAAAGCGATCGCCTCCTACGACAAAGCCTTAGAAATCAAACCAGATAATCACGAAGCCTGGAACAATCGGGGCAATGCACTGCGTAATTTAGGCAGGCATGAAGATGCGATCGCCGACTACGACAAAGCCTTAGAAATCAAACCAGACTTTCACAAAGCCTGGTACAATCGGGGCAATGCACTGCGTAATTTAGGCAGGCTTGAAGATGCGATCGCCGACTACGACAAAGCCTTAGAAATCAAACCAGATTTATACGAAGCCTGGTACAATCGGGGCAATGCACTGGGTAATTTAGGAAGATTTGAAGATGCGATAGCCTCCTATGACAAAGCCTTAGAAATCAAACCAGATTATCACGTTGCCTGGTTCTATCGGGGCAGTGTACTGGGTAATTTAGGTAGGCTAGAAGAAGCGATCGCCTCCTACGACAAAGCCTTAGAAATCAAACCAGATTTTCACGAAGCCTGGAACAATCGGGGCGTTGCACTGTATAATTTAGGCAAACTAGAAGATGCGATCGCCTCCTACGACAAAGCCTTAGAATTCAAACCAGATTATCACGTAGCCGGGTCGAATCGGGGCATTGCACTGGATGATTTAGGGAGGCTTGTTGAAGATGAAGATGCGATCGCCTCCTACGACAAAGCCTTAGAAATCAAACCAGATGACCACGAAGCCTGGTATAATCGGGGCCTTGCACTGGGTAATTTAGGAAGATTTGAAGAAGCGATCGCCTCCTACGACAAAGCCTTAGAAATCAAACCAGATTATCACGAAGCCTGGAACAATCGGGGCAATGCACTGGGTAATTTACGCAGGCATGAAAAAGCGATCGCCTCCTACGACAAAGCCTTAGAATTCAAACCAGATTATCACGAAGCCTGGAACAATCGGGGCAATGCACTGGGTAATTTACGCAGGCATGAAAAAGCGATCGCCTCCTACGACAAAGCCTTAGAAATTAAACCAGATGGCCACGAAGCCTGGTACAGTCGGGGCATTGTACTGCGTAATTTAGGCAGGCTTGAAGATGCGATCGCCTCCTATGACAAAGCCTTAGAATTCAAACCAGATAATCACATTGCCTGGAAAGATCGGGGCATTGCACTGGGTAATTTAGGAAGATTTGAAGAAGCGATCGCCTCCTACGACAAAGCCTTAGAATTCAAACCAGATAATCACATTGCCTGGAAAGATCGGGGCATTGCACTGGGTAATTTAGGAAGATTTGAAGAAGCGATCGCCTCCTACGACAAAGCCTTAGAATTCAAACCAGATTATCACATTGCCTGGGAGAATCGGGGTATTGCACTGGGTAATTTAGGAAGATTTGAAGAAGCGATCGCCTCCTACGACAAAGCCTTAGAATTCAAACTATATAAACACGAAGCCTGGAACAATCGGGGCACTGCACTGTATAATTTAGGCAGGCTTGAAGATGCGATCGCCGACTTCGACAAAGCCTTAGAAATCAAACCAGATTATCACGAAGCCTGGTACAGTCGGGGAACTGCACTGTATAATTTAGGCTGGCTTGAAGAGGCGATCGCCTCCTACGACAAAGCCTTAGAAATCAAACCAGATGACCACGAAGCCTGGTATAATCGGGGCATTGCACTGGGTAATTTAGGCAGGTTTAAAGATGCGATCGCCTCCTACGACAAAGCCTTAAAATTCAAACCAGATGATCACGTTGCCTGGTTTAATCGGGGCGTTGCACTGTATAATTTAGGCAGGCTTGAAGAAGCGATCGCCTCCTACGACAAAGCCTTAAAATTCAAACCAGATTATCACGAAGCATTTTATAATAAAGCTTGCTGTTATGGGTTACGGAGTCAAATTTACCAAGTAATTCAAAATTTGCAGCGTGCGATCAATCTGAATCCTGACACATACCGAGAAATGGCAAAAAATGACTCGGATTTTGACAGCATTCGATCTGATATTCGGTTTCAAGCCTTGATTCAAGGATAGGGATTTGCCGCCCAAGTGCGGGCGGGTTTATGAAATTGTCGGTTTGAGGCAATTATTGTTGGTAAAACCCGCCCTTACAGCATCACAAATACTCTTCAACCGAAGCTAGCGGACACGATATGATAGAAGAATTAGTAGCGAGGTAAAAGATGACTCAACTAAATGTAACCGTAACCAATGACAGATTTCCCGAACTCATCGCCCATGTCGAGGATACTGGAGCACGAATCGTCATAGAACAGGAAGGAAAGGCGATCGCTGCTATCATTACTTATGCAGATTTCAAGCGACTCGAAGCACTAGAAGCAGCCCTAATTAACAAATCAAAACTAGAAGAATATCAATGGCTAAAAGCTGCGATCGCAAATCCAGCCTTTGATTCTCTGAGAGACTCAGCAGAAGATATCTACACTTTAGCTGATGGCTTGCCCTTCCACGACTCAGAATGGATTAAAACAGTAGCGATAAAGCCTAATTTTGGTTCGATTCTCGACCCTGAAAAAGACATTTAAATCTTGGGTGAGGTTTGTGATACCTGAGTGCGATCGCCCTTTTTACGCTTCTACGCAATTTATGAAAAAAAATAGTATTAATCTATACCTTGAAACCAGAGAGTTGCGTATAGATTAGAAAAGGTTGAAAAAATTGCAGAGTTACTATAAAATTGCCATAAATAACCAAATATAGGCGATCAATCAATTGCGATCGGCAGCGAAAACTTAATCAATATAAAGAAAAAGCGACAATTTTACAAAAAATAATGAGGTGAAACCCCTTGCAAAAATTAGCCAGCATAGAAAAGCCGATCGACTCAGGGGAAAAATCCATAGCAGTCAACACCCAAAAGGCTCAAACATTGTACGAACGCGGCAACGCCCTAGAAGCAATGGGACGATTCCAAGCTGCGATCGAATCTTGGGAAGAAGCGATCAAACTTGAACCAAAATTTTATGAAGCCTGGTATAACCAAGGCGTAGCCCTCAAAAAATTGGGAAAGTTAGAAGAAGCGATCGCAGCCTACAACAAATCCCTACAAATCAAACCCAACAATCCCGAAGCGTGGTATAATCGGGCCAACGTTTTGCGGAAGCTCAACAGACTCTCCGAAGCGATCGCATCCTACGAAAAGGCGATCGAACTCAACCCCAGCTACCCCGAAGCTTGGACGAACCGCGGCAACACCCTCGTCAGCTTAGAGAAATTATCAGAAGCCATCGCCTCCTACGAGAAAGCTATAGCCATCAAACCAGACTACTGCGAAGCTTGGTACAACAAAGCATTTGCCCTGAGAAAATCTGACCAAAATACAGCGGCGATCGCCTCCTACGATAGGGCACTGGAACTAAGACCAAACTTGCATCAAGCCTGGTACAACCGCGGCTTAGCCCTAGCCGATGAAAAACTCTACCCGGAAGCCGTCGCCTCCTACGACAAAACCCTGCAACTGCGGCCGAATTCCGCCGAAGCCTGGAACAAACGCGGCAGGGCGATCGCCCAAATAGGACAATTTGAAGAAGCGATCGCATCCTGGGACAAAGCCCTCGCACTCAAGCCAAACGACAGCGAAACCTTTTACAACCGTGGCTTAGCCTTCGCCAACTTACAACGCTTTGAAGAAGCAATAACCTCTTGGGACAAAACCGTAGAGTTGCAGCCAGACAACACGGAAGCCTGGTACAACCGCGCCGTCGCCCTCAAAAAAATCCAACGATTTACCGACGCGATCGCCTCCTACGATAAAATCATCGCACTCAAACCCGACGATCCCAACCTGTACTATCAAAAAGCTTGCATTTACGCCTTGGAAAAACAAGCAGGCGAGCTCACAAACAGCCCGGAACTTGTAGCCACCAGTATCGCGCGGGCGATCGAAAACTTATCCAAGGCGATCGAACTCAATCCGCATAAATACCGGAAATTGTGCAAAAATGACTCTAAATTGCGTACAATACGGGAAGAAGTGCGGTTTTTAGCTTGATTTCAGGGTAGCTATGATTGATGGATACGGATGCCGCACTGCAACCTTTGTAGGCAAAACAGCACCATAAACCCCAATCATGCAAACCCTAGACAAAACTCAAGCAAAATTCGCTCAACTGGCAGCCCACCTCAGAGAAGTTAACGACATCGAATCAGCCTCGTCGCTGCTGCATTGGGATCAATCAACTTATATGCCGGCCAAAGGTGCAAATGCCAGAGGCCGCCAGTTGGCTACTCTCAAACAAATATCCCACGAAAAATTTACAGATCCAAAAATAGGTGAACTCCTAGAAGACTTGCGTTTCTACGAACAAACCCTCCCCTACGACTCCACCGCAGCCAGCCTGATTCGCATAGCCCGCAGAGACTACGATCGCGCCTCCAGAGTCCCCGCAACCTTCATGTCCGCACTCTGTCGCCACCAAGCCGACAGCTACGAAGCTTGGGCCGCAGCCAGGGCAGCCAACAACTTCGCAGCCGTTGAGCCGTATCTCGAAAAAACCCTAGAATTAAGCAGGCAATACGCGGACTTTTTCCCCGGCTACGAACACATCGCCGATCCGTTGATCGATCGTAGCGACTACGGCATGAAAGTATCCCTGCTGCGCCCGCTTTTCGCCAAACTGCGTGAAGAATTAGTGCCGATAGTCGAAGCCATCACCTCGCAACCTCCCGCCGACGACTCCTGCTTGCACCAAGACTTCCCAGAATCCCAGCAACTAGAATTCACCCGCAAAGTCGTAGAACGCATGGGGTACGACTTCCAACGGGGACGGCAAGACACCACCCTGCACCCGTTCATGACCAACTTCTCCATAGACGACGTGCGAATTACCACCCGCGTCTACGAAGATCACTTGGATCAAGCTTTGTTCAGCAGCATCCACGAAGCCGGACACGCCCTCTACGAACTCGGCAATTCCCCGGAATTTGAAGGCACCCTGCTTGCAGGCGGCATTTCCTCCGGCGTGCACGAAAGTCAGTCGCGACTTTGGGAAAATATGGTCGGCCGCAGCCGCGGTTTTTGGGAATGTTTCTACCCGCAACTCCAAGGCGTATTTTTGCGACAGTTGGGACACGTATCCACTGACGCATTTTACCGGGCAATTAACAAAGTCTCGCGATCGCTCATCCGCACCGACGCCGACGAAGTAACCTACAACCTCCACGTCGCCATCCGCTTTGACCTAGAATTGGCAATGGTAGAGGGAAAACTAGCAGTGCGAGACCTCCCCGAAGCCTGGAACGAACGCTATAAAACCGACCTTGGTGTTGTCCCTCCCACCGATAGCGAAGGCGCGATGCAAGATGTTCACTGGTATGTTGGTACGATCGGCGGAATGTTCCAAGGTTACACCCTCGGCAACTTGATGAGTGCCCAATTCTACGAAACAGCAGTAAAAATCAATCCTGAAATTCCCGTAGAAATAGAACAGGGCAATTTTAGCGTACTCCACGACTGGCTAAAACAAAACATCTACCAGCACGGCCGTAAATACACCGCTGTCGAATTGATAGATCGCGTTACAGGTTCACCTTTAACTATCGATCCCTTTATCCGTTACATTCGCCACAAATACGGGGAGTTTTATGTCATTTGAGGGATAGCAACTTCACTTTGCAGACTTTAAAATTACAAAAAAAGTAGCTCCTTAAAAAAAGGGCGATACTGTTTGAGTATCGCCTAATTTCACAGCGGAAATCAAAAGTCTTAAATAAGGGAGTATGTATGTCTGAACTCTTTCAGGAGACTTCTTGCAAAAGTCCTTTTAAGCAAATTTTAGGACGGGTTCTCCGGCCCATCCCACAAGAGAAAAAACTTTTTGTGGGATGGGCCGGAGAACCCGTGCCAGCTATTTTTGCAAGAGGTCTTTTGTACAAAATCCGCCTGTAAAGATTTGTGAATAACGGCAGGTTTTGTACCATAAGACTGAGGATAAAAGACGTGGTTTAGACGAGAATATCAGCTTTAGTAACGAAATATCTCAAAATCAACCGGGTTTATTAGAAATAGTGCGAACCGGCCCCTACTTCTAACAGGCAACTTCCAACTCGCAACTTCTGAGTGCTGGTGTCCCCATTGCCGAAATTGTAGAGACCGGGGCGGATATAGCAACCGCGCCAGAAGGTTAGAACTTTCTTAATGGCCCAAACCAATGCGGTCTATTACCCCTTCTCTCGGACTTCTTGTTACCCGATCGCGAAGTCGAAGGGCTTTCTTCCTTCTTCATTCTGCTATATGTCTCAGAAAGCTGTCCGGGTAATACAATTAGATTTAGAAACATGAAAACAGGGAAACCTTGTCAAACCTCACTAATAGGATGAAATTTATGCGTGTGACTACTGTTACGATTTTCAGCTTGATCGCTCTGCTCGCTCCCGGCTTAACCCGAAAGGCAACTGCTGCTTTTGACTCCGAACCATTTGTGCAGGAACAGTACCGCAGAGACTTTACGGCTCCCGCCGATCCGGGCGCGTCAGCATCGCCCGAAGGAAATTCCCAAGGAGATATGTTTAACAAGCCTTTTTACGCGGGCGAGCAGCCGCCAGTGAAAAAGGAAAAAACTATCTCGGCGGGATCTGACGGGCCAGAAGTTGCAGCCATACAGCAACGGTTGCAGGTGCACAGTTTCAAGGTGGGGACGATCGACGGTTCCTATGGCTCTCGCACTACATCGGCTGTGAGTGCCTTTCAGCAGTCTAAGGGTTTGAATGCCGACGGCATTGTGAACAAAGAAACTTGGACAGCTTTAGCAGCAGATCCGGCATCAGCTCCTGAAACTGTGCAGAGCAATGCTCCAATTCTGAACGATGCTGCTGTTCCCGGCAATCCTCCAACTCTTCTAAATAAAGGCGCTGTCGGTTCCAAGGTGAAGACGCTACAGGTGCGTTTGGAAATACAGGGTTACGATCCGGGCCGGATCGACGGCATTTTTGGCGCTCGCACTGCTACGGCTGTCAAGAGCTTTCAGGAGTATAAGGGTTTAACGGCTAACGGCATGGTGGACGAAACAACCTGGAAGGCGCTGGGCCAAAAGTAAGTGACAAGTGAAAAATACGGAAATTTGCTGTGGCGATAACTAATGATTGAACCCGGTGTCCAAAAATGACCGGGTTTCTCGATGTTGGGCGATCGAGCAATTTGGTCATCACCCTGCGGATTTATCAGTGGGTCGCTTCCTTCAATCTAAAATCTAAAATCGATGTTGACCGATCGCTTTGTTGTGTGCTATAGTAGTAAAATGTCAAAATGCGGATATGGCGAAATTGGCAGACGCGCCAGATTTAGGTTCTGGTTCCGAAAGGAGTGAAGGTTCAAGTCCTTTTATCCGCACTACTCTCAACGCTTTGTACATCAATAGTTTCAGGTTTGTTACTGTACAGTAACAAATTATTTGTCACTAATAATCGATCTCCTCATCATTAGCACCAGGTCTGAGATTTTTGATCACTGGAGGTGCATTGGCCGCCAGCCAATTATGAATTCTTTTCCAAATTATTTTCATGAGAAAACCTCCTAAGCCTGTTTGTTTAAGTGCAGTTCTTTTTCGCCATACTTCCGCAACACCCTGCCCTGGCTGTAGGCAAGAATTGGGAAGGTATCGAAACAGTTCGTTGTGCGGTCATTTGCACTTCACTTTTCAATACGCTCAAGTTCCTCCCGTACAACTCTTCGTAAGGTTTCTTCCAAAGGATCACAGCTCTGCTGGATATATTGACGCAACGCTTCATTAATCAAGCTTGGGTAGTTCCCTCTATCTGCTACATGAACTTGCTCGCGAAACCACGCTAAAACCTCATCTTATCATCTAACCAAATTGCGATCCGAGTTTTCCTAGGTAATGTTAATTCGATCGCCCTTTGCTTACCCTGACTAAAATCATACTCTGCTTCCATGACTATTCCTCTCCCTCTTCTTTTTCCTCCTCTGCGCCCTCTGCGCTCTCTGCGGTTTGTTCAATCTTTCCTGCATTAAACTCAATCTTTTTCTGTTGGCGTTCCGACGCTGCTTTTTGCAGCATTTTCAACCTTTCTGGGTCAGAATTCGATCGCCAAAACAACTTATGATCCTTAATTTTAACGCAGTTTTCCTCCAAACACTTCACCCACTCGCGATGTTTCTTAACTGCGCCACGATC
The DNA here is from genome assembly GCF_036701795.1 of Microcoleus sp. N9_A1. Taxonomy (NCBI): domain Bacteria; kingdom Bacillati; phylum Cyanobacteriota; class Cyanophyceae; order Oscillatoriales; family Microcoleaceae; genus Microcoleus; species Microcoleus sp. N9_A1. The sequence goes on along the minus strand of NZ_JAUBRI010000022.1, from coordinate 16,134 downwards.
GAGAATCCCTAACTTTTCTTCTTGGCGGGTGAGTTTCACAAACTTTTCGTAATGGGGATAAGTAGCAGTAACAAAAGCTTCTTTTCTAACTAAAATTGGCGGATTATACAAATCAGAATAGTCTTGATAGCCCACAGAAAGGTCGCGCAAACTTATGTGCATGGAAGTGTGGAGGGCTGGATGCGGGTTAGTGTCAAAATCGGGATAAAATAAATAGGAAATTTTTGGTTTATGAGCGTAAAATTTGATAATTGTAGCGCCATCAAGCCTGCCAATTGTGCGGTTGGCGCAGCCTTCGTAGAGCCGCAGCAAAGGGTCTAGTTCTTCTAATGCAGAGACGTGAACGGAAAGGGAACCATGCTGTTTGTAGCCGATCGCACTATCTTCACAGCAGTCAGCCACAATATCAGGTTTGCTCAGACTATATAGCATTAAATCTGCCAAAGTGCAAGCTTTTTGATAATTGTCAAACAAACCTTTGATATCATTGCGGATTTGAGCCGGGAGTCGGCGGAGTGAAGGCCGATCGCCCAAACCGTTGAGAGCGAGATATACCAGCAAATCTTGGCGACGCTTGTCGGCGATTGTTTCCCAATCATCCGCATCCGTTGCTTGCAAAATCACCCTCCAAGCGCGATTAAAACTGTGGAATTCCCCCTTAATTGGCGATTCTTCAGCTAATTCGCCTTTAACAGGAAGGCGGCCCCGATCACTAACAAAAGCCATCAAAGGAGCCAACATTTCCGCATAATCCTCAAACCGCTTAACTTGCGATCGCACTCTGGGAGTCGATAAGTGCGATCGAAACCGAGAAGCACGAAAACCTTCACCCTCCGCAGCATCCCGAAACACAAAATAAATCCCCAAAGCAACAGGAATTGCATCAACACTCAAAACTTGGTCAATATAAACCTTCAACTCTTCTTGTTGGTAATACTTCTGAAAAGTATTCCGAGAAGTAATCACCCCATCCCCATAAGCAATTTGGCCTCGATCGCTATCATCAATCAAAACCTGAGCCGCCACAACTAATAAACTCTTAGTTAATTCCCAAGCATTCAGCAAAGCTTCTCGGCGTTCACCCAAAGATTCAATGACATTAATCACATAACCAATATTCACAATATCAGCACAAATTCGCGGATTTTGCGGCTGATAGTATGGGTCCCAACCAGAAATAGCATAACCCTCTTGTGCAATATATTTAATATCCCCGCCGTAACCGCAACCGTAGTCAAAAAAAGTCGCCCCGTCCCTCACTAAATCATCTTCTAAAACCAGACGCAGAGGTTTAGAAAGCGAATTACGTACCATTGCAGCTTTGTGTCGCTCGATCTTAGGAATTGATAGCTCACTATTCTCCTGTTTCAAACGCTCGACAACAGTATGATCTTTGATTTCTACACCGCAATATCCCAAATATTTGAGCCAACCCTCGCGAGTGCCGATAACGCTAGTATTGTCAAGCAGTCCCCACTTTTCCTCGCAGCGAGTCAGCCTCGCAAACTTTTCGTAATGGGGATAATCCGCAGCTACAAAAGTTTCCTTACGGTGCAAAACAGGGGGATTTTCGCTGTTGCTGTAATCAAAATATTTAACTTCCCCGGTTGCTAGATTAATCTGGATGCTGGTTTGCAAAGCAGGATGAGCATCTGTATCGAAATCAGGGTAAAAAAGATAAGATATTTTAGGTTGATGGAGCAAAAATTTAACTAAAGTTGCTTCATCAATATTTTTGAGAGTGCGTCTGGCACAATTTTCGTAGATTCCGAGGACAGGGTTGAGTGTCTGCAAAGCTGAAACGTGAACGTAAAAAGCCGTCGGTAATTTTTTTCCCACCTTGCTTTCCCGACAGCAGCGAGCCGCCTTTGCCACCAGATTGTCAACACATACATTATTGATTTCATCGAGCGGGTACGGCACAGCATTTGCCGAATCTTGCTCAGAGATAGCCTCGTTTTCGTACAATAAAACTTCCTGAGCAAAAGCCATCAAAGGCGTTAGCAGTTTTTCATCATTTTCTAATGAATCGCTATCTAAAATAGTGTTTGTACTGGTATCGTAATTCATAGCTAAATTAATTATTTTTTTAATTAACCGCAGAGAAAGCAGAGGACACGGAGTAAATAAATAAACAAAATTTTCCTAAAATTTCTATATGTTAGGATGCACACTCCGTACCGTACCGCTTTATTTCTTAGTCTTTTAGAGAGGGACTTCGTTTGTGTAATGGCGATTTTAATCGCCGACTAATATCGACTACGAGCGAGTAAGATATTAACCAAACATTCGAGTTTCCACAAATTCTTGAACGCGGGCTAAATGACTGGACAAACTCACTAATATGTTCTCAACCCTCTCAATATTTAACAATTCCACCTCTGATGGTTTAGATTGAAAGCCTCGCGCTTGATGCTCCAATTGTGCGGCCAAATCCGACATCATAGCAACTCCCACATTAGCAGAAGTTCCCTTGAGACGGTGTGCTTGATATTCCACAGCTTGCCAATCTTTAGCTTCTACGGCTATTTTGGCAGCAGCCACATCAGCTTGCGCGCTTGCCACAAAAGCTTGCAAAAGTCGCTCTGGCAATTTAATATTAACTCGTCCGAGTTGCTCCAATCTGCTCTTGTCGAACAGTCCGTCGTCGTCTCTATGTTCCCAAGTTTGAAGTGCGATCGCCCTTGGTGCCGGCACAGCCACAACCTGCACTTTTTCCAAAATTTCTGTATAATTTGTTACTAATTGAGATTGATTTTCTGAATTAATACTTTTAACTCCATACTTATTTTCAAACTGAACATTTCGGGCTTCATACTTTTTCAGGGCCGCCGCCAAAGCATCTAAATCTACAGGTTTGCTGAGATAATCGTCCATCCCCGCCGCCAGACACTTTTCTCGTTCCCCCGGCATAGCATGAGCAGTTAAAGCCATCACAAAAGTATGCCGATCGCTTCCTTCGATTTCCCTCAACTTTTGCGCCGTTTTGTAACCATCAAGTACCGGCATTTGACAGTCCATCAGCACTAAATCATAGCTTTTTTTTGCCAGCAAATCCAGCGCTTCTTGACCGTTGACCACGCAGTCAGCTTGATAGCCTAAAACTGCCAACTGTTCGACAAGAACTTGTTGATTGATCGGGTGGTCTTCCGCCACCAAAATTCTCAACGATAACGGCGAATTGGAAGTAACATATTGAGAATTAACTGGTGGCAACTTGCAAGTATTAGCAGCCTCCACTCTCCCAAAATCTCCCGTTCCCTTCACCGGCGCAAGCATTGCCTCAAGCAGGCGGCTTGGCCGCACTGGCTCGATCAAATATCCGTTAAAACCCTGACGGCAAAGCGCTTCAGCCTTCGGCTGTTCCCGCAAAGGAGTCATGGCGATTAACGAGCCAACTATAGAGGTCGATCGCACTTTTATCGCAAATTCCTCCGCATCCAACTCCGGCATTTGCAAGTCCACAAGCACTACATCCCAGCTTTTCCCCCCCTCTCCCGAATTCTGAGAAATCCCGCCCTGGGAATTGTTCAACCAACTCAAGGCCTCAGCAGCAGTTTCTGCCTCATCGCAGCGGGCACCCCAACTTTGAGCGAGCGATCGCACTGCTGCCCTCCTCAAAGCGCTTCCAGACACTACTAACAGCTTCTTTCCCGCAAGTTCGGGTTCATGAGGCTCAACTTGCAACTGTTTTTCCAAAGGTACAGCAAACCAAAAAGTCGAACCGCTGCCTAGCAAACTGCGAACTCCAATCTCGCCTCCCATCATATCCACTAACTGCTTGCAAATCGCCAAACCCAAACCCGTGCCACCGTAAGGCCTAGTAGGAGAATCGTCTACCTGAGAAAAAGATTGGAACAGCTTTGTTTGCCCTTGGGCCGAAATTCCAATGCCAGTATCCCGCACCGAAAATAGCAATCTTGCTTCTTGTCTACCGTCTGCCAGCCGGTTGCCCTGTTTCACACTTACGTGAACTAGAACTTGACCGCGATCGGTAAATTTTATGGCATTCCCCGTCAAATTCAGCAAAACTTGCTTCAATCTGCCCGCGTCGCCCACCAACTTTCTCGGCACCGAACTGTCAACTAAAATATTCAATTCAATACCTGTTTCCTCTGCCCAATGCGCTATAATTTCTATCACCGACTCAACGCAACTATCCAAATCAAAATTAGCCTTTTCTAGCCGCATTTCTCCCGCTTCAATCTTAGAGAAATCGAGGATATCATTAATAACATTCAGCAAATGTTCAGCACTGCGGTAAATAGTCTGAGCGCAGTCCCGCTGTTTCTGTTCCAGAGGAGCGCGCAGCAGCAATTGAGCCATTGCCAAAACCCCATTCATCGGAGTGCGAATTTCGTGACTCATGTTCGCCAAGAATTGCGACTTCACCCGGCTCGCTTCTAAGGCAGTTTCCCGGGCTTCCACCAACTCATTAATCTTGTCGGCAACCATCACAATTCCCGCCACTTTCCCGTCGGGATTGTACCAAGGATGAGCGGCCCAGCGCAGGTAGATAACAGAGCCGTCTGCTCGTTCCCACGCATCTTCGCTCATAGAAACTACCTTGCCTTGGAGCACTTCTTGGTACATTACTTTCCAGCGATTCGGCGTATCTGGAAACAATTCGTAATGACTGAGGTTGTTCAAGGACTGCCACTCCAAATTAAATTGAGTCAGCCATTTGTGAGAGTTAGCTAAATAGCGCATTTCCGTATTGAACATCGCCATTGCTACGGGCACGCAGGTAATAATTTGTTTCAGTTGCTGCCGTTCTCTTTCTAGAGCATCTTCGGCTTGTTTGCGATCGGTAATGTCGCTAATCATGCCGGCCATTCGCAACGGTTTTCCTTGGGAATTGCGCTGAGCTTTTCCCTGAGAAGTGCAGTAGCGGTAAACACCGTTCGAGTGTAGCAGCCGGAATTCTACATTATAGTCTATTTCTTGTTCCAAGTGAGCCGCGATCGCCCCGACGATTCCCTCCTTGTCATCTGGGTGCAGGCGGTTGTAGAGATCTTCCATAGTCCTGCCAAATTGCTCTCGCGACAAACCGATAATTTCCAAAAGGCGATCGTTCCAATAAACCTCATTTTTACTTAAATCCCAATCCCAAATTCCATCGTTCACTCCCTCTAAAACTAACCTGTAGCGTTCCTCACTTTCCTTAAATTTTTGACTGGTATGAAACGCCTGATATTCGGCGCGGTAAACGCGCATGGCATTGTACAAACTGCGGGACAAACTCTCTGGAGAAAGCTTGCTTTTAGGGATATAATCAGAAGCTCCAGCCTTCATCAATTCCACAGCAATTTGTTCGTCCCCTTGACCTGTGAGCACAATTAAGGGAACTTTCAGCCCAGCTTCTCGTACATTTTGTACCAAACTCAATCCGTCTCCGTCCGGCAAGCCGTAGTCGAGGAATACACAGTCAAATTTGCACTCAAATATTTGATTTAATAGCAGCCCATTTTCTATCTCCTCAACCTCGCTTAAAGGTTGAGATTTATTTTGTTTGGATAGTTTAGCGGTAGCCTGAGTATAATTTTTACTGACCGAAAGTTGGGCCAGCGCATCCGCGCAGTCTTCTGCTTCAGTAACTTCTGCCGAAACACCAGCGGATTTGAGCGAACGTTTGATCGCCATTCTATCGACTGCATCGTCATCAACTATCAGAATTGTGAGAATTTTGTCCATAACAAAGGAATTGTGGATTACTCCGAAAAAGCTGCAGTCTGGAAAAAGGAATTAAAACAACTGCATCGCTGAAAAAAACACCAAGCCACATTAAAAAATTTATTTTTTATTAAATTTCCCCTATGTTAGGGAATTTCGCTCAGCATCCAGTATCTGTTTAGGGTAGCCATCACTTCCACAAAGTTAGAAAAAGTAACAGGTTTAAGAATATAGCCAGCTACATTCAAATTATAAGCTTTTACTTTATCTCTATCTTCATTAGAAGTCGTGAGGACGATTACCGGAATCGACCTCAAACATTCATCCAGTCGCAATTCTTGCAAAAACTCGATCCCGCTCATTCTCGGCATATTCAAGTCCAGCAAAATCAACCTGCGCGCTTGAGGCATGGGAGGATCAATTTTTCCTTCTCCACGTAATATAGCTAGGGCTTCTAATCCATTGGCAGCAATGTAGAGGGGGTTGACGATGTTATTTTTTTTGAAAGCTCGCCGGACGTTCATCACATCAACCTCATCATCTTCTACCAAGAGAATATGAATTTTTTTGTCTTGCATAAATCAGCCATTTTATAGATGTTTTTTAAGCGCCCGTCTGGTTGGGGAGCTTTAGTCAGCACGGATCGCGAACCCAGCAGGTTTAATCTCTATTGTCCTTTGTCCAGAATCATTTATGCCTGGGCAGATGACAGTATCTACCTACAGGTGTACTCGCCCCTCATGCTCTCAGGGGCGCGGCCGAAATCTAAAAACTCGCCAATAACGCCCGATCGAGCTACGGTAAAATCTAAAACTCATCTACATTATTAATCGCCATGTCAGCCGATCGCAAACTCTACGAAGGCAAAGCCAAAATCCTCTACTCCACCGAAGACAGCGAAATTTTGCTGACCCACTTCAAAGACGACGCCACAGCCTTTAACGCCCAGAAACGTGGCAGCATCCTCGGCAAAGGCGAAATCAACTGCGCCGTATCCGCCCACCTGTTTCGGATGCTAGAAGCCAAAGGCATTCCCACCCACTTCATCGACACGCCGGCCCCCAACCAAATGCGAGTCTGCCGCGTCAAAATCTTGCCCTTGGAAGTAGTCGTCAGAAACATAGCCGCCGGTAGTCTCTGCAAGCAAACAGGACTCGCCCTAGGCACAATTGTCAATCCGTCGCTCGTGGAATTTTATTACAAAAACGACGATTTGGGAGACCCGCTGCTGACCCGCGGCCGACTTCAGTTAATGCAGCTAGCCACCCCCGAACAAGTAGACCAACTAGAAATCGCCGCCCGCGAAATTAACGAAATACTCAAAGAATTTTTCACCCAGTGCGGCATCACCCTAGTAGACTTCAAACTAGAATTCGGTATCGACCAACATCAAAATCTAATCCTGGCCGACGAAATCAGTCCTGACACCTGCCGCCTCTGGGACAACGCAGAAACCGACCCCGACGCCCGTGTTATGGACAAAGACCGATTCCGCCGCGACTTAGGATCGGTGGAAACCGCTTATCAGCAAGTTCTCCAGCGGGTTCTCGCTCAGAAAGTCTAGAGGCTTTAACAATGCGCTACAATTGCACAGTTTGTCACCCTTGTGCCTTTGATGTCAGCAATCAGCGGTCAACAGTCATCAATTAGCGGTCAGCGCGAGATTCAACCGACTTAATAACTAATGACTATGACTAATGAATAATGACTAATGACTAATGTGGTGTGTGGATTGCCCAAAAAAGTGAACAAAAATGCGTTTATCTGCTGTATTGGTGGCAGTTTTTACTGCCTCAGCAACATTCGGGTTATCAAATTCTGCAAGTGGCCAAACATCCTACTCTGAATCAGCAGAGGAAACTTTGGCCGCCGTTACCCCCGCCCCGTCGATCGAATTACCCGATCGCCCCATTCCAGAATTAACCCAAAACCCTCCTCAAAACCGCAAAGCCGCTAAAACCGGCAAAGCGGAAGCCCTAAAAATAGTTGTGGCCCCTGCCAGAGGAGAACCCAACGACCAACCCCCAGACCGAGTAACAGACCCGCCTTCGCCGGTTTCACCTCTGATCCTTCAACTCAAACCCGAGCTAGCATCCAACCCCTCCCCCGCCTCTAGCAGCCAAAACGCCCTGCCAGAGGCGCAACAGGACAGCTCGCTCCCCCCCGAGGAATTGGCGGTAACGCCCGCCTGGATCGCAGCAGAGCTAGGGAAACCAGAGGAATCAGGGACGATCGCTCAAAACGCCCAAGTTACCCCCAGACAGGCCCCGACCAGACCGCCGACTAACACCGTTCCCCCATTGCCCCCTGGCCCAGCACCGCAGCCCAGACAAACCCCCGCACCCGCCGGGGCGGCAGAACCGCAAGTGCTAGTTGCAGAAGTTACAGTCACCGGGGCGACGGAAGACCTGGAAAGCGAAATTTACCGAGTCATCAGCACCCAACCTGGACGCACGACCAACCGCAGCCAACTGCAACAAGACATCAACGCCATTTTTGCCACAGGCTTTTTCAGAAACGTGCGGGCAGTACCGGAAGACACTCCGTTGGGCGTCCGGGTGACTTTTATTGTGCAGCCAAATCCGGTATTGCGGGGAGTGACAATCACCGGCCAGCAAGTGCTGCCCCAAAGCGTAATTGACGAAAGCTTCCGCGATCAATACGGCAAAATTCTCAACCTCCGCCGCTTTGAGGAGGGAGTGAAAAAAATTAATGCGTGGTATCAAGAGAACGGCTATGTTTTGGGCCAAATCACTGATGCCCCGCAAGTAGCAGACGACGGCACTGTCACCCTGGTAGTGGCAGAAGGCCAGATCGAATCCGTTGATGTCCGCTTCCTGAACAAGGAGGGAGAGGCAACAGATGCCACGGGTCAGCCGATCGGAGGCAACACCCGTCAGTTTGTCATCACCCGCGAAGTAGAACTCAAGCCCGGAGACATCTTTAACCGCACCAAGGCGGAAAGAGATTTGAGACGGGTGTTTGGTTTGGGAATTTTTGAAGACGTGCGACTTGCCTTGGAACCGGGAACGACTGACCCCCGCAAGGCAAGGGTAATTGTCAACGTCATCGAGAAAAATACTGGTTCTCTGGCGGCGGGTGCGGGTTTGAGTTCGGCGACGGGTTTGTTCGGTACGCTAAGTTACCAGCAGCAAAACTTGGGTGGTAGGAACCAGAAATTGGGGGCTGAAGTACAAATCGGCGAACGCCAAACGCTGTTTGACCTGAGTTTTACTGACCCCTGGATTGCAGGCGATCCTTACCGCACTTCTTTCACCGCTAATGTTTTTAGAAGACGATCGATCAGCGTGATTTTTGACGGCGGCGAACGGGAAGTCAGATTGCCCAACGACGATCGACCCCGCATCGTCCGCACAGGCGCCGGCATCAATTTCACCCGTCCCCTGTCGCGCAATCCTTTTGCCGATTCTGAGTGGACAGCTTCAGTCGGCTTGCAGTACCAGCGAGTCTCAATTACCGATCGCAAAGGCCGTCGCGAATCCGAGGACGAACTCGGCAACCTGTTAAGTTTTAGCGATTCCGGCTCCGACGACTTGACAACATTGCAAGCAGGTGCGGTGCGCGATCGGCGCAACGACCCCCTCCGCCCCACTAGCGGTTCCCTGCTCAGGTTTGGGATGGAACAATCGATTCCTGTAGGTTCCGGCAGCATCCTCTTAAACCGCCTGCGGGCCAGCTACAGCTTGTACCTACCAGTCAAGTACACTAGCTTTGCTCCCGGCCCTCAAACCCTGGCATTTAGTGTTAAAGGCGGCACCGTATTCGGAGATTTGCCTCCCTACGAAGCTTTTGCCTTGGGCGGCGCCAACTCGGTGCGCGGGTACGCCGAAGGCGACCTCGGAGCAGGTCGCAGTTTTCTAGAAGCCAGCGTAGAGTACCGTTTCCCGATTATTTCGTTTATCGGCGGAGCACTATTCTTGGATGCTGGCACTGACTTGGGCACAGGCAAAGATGTCCCCGGCGACCCAGCCGGTATCCGCGAAAAGCCCGGTAGCGGTTACGGTTACGGCCTCGGCGTGCGGATTCAATCTCCTTTAGGGCCGATCCGGATCGATTACGGTATCAACGACACTGGGGACAATCAAATTCACTTTGGGATTGGCGAGCGGTTCTAATGACAGTTGACAGTTGACAGTTGACAGTTGGCAGTTGGCAGTTGGCAGTTGACAGTTGGCAGTTGACAGTTGGCAGTTGGCAGTTGGCAGTTGACAGTTGTCAGTTGACAGTTGGCAGTTGGCAGTTGACAGTTGGCAGTTGACAGCTTGCCCTGAGCTTGTCGAAGGGTTGACAGTTGACAGTTGTCAGTTGTCATTAGTTACGAGTAATGGGTAATTGCTAATTGCTAATTGCTAATTACTAATTCTCCCAATCTCCCCTCTCCCACTCTCCCACTCTCCCACTCTCCCACTCTTCCCTCTTCCTTCGGTCAAGTGTCAACTCTTCTCTAAGCGAGCCGGCAAGCTGTCAACTGTCAACTGTCAACTGTCAACTGTTCCAAATGACTCAACATACCTTAAAATCTGAATTTGAACTGTCAGGAATCGGTTTGCACAGCGGCGAACAAACTCGCGTCCGAGTTTTGCCGGCGGAGGTTGGGCAAGGCCGCTATTTTGTCAGAATAGACTTGCCCGGTGCTCCGATAATTCCTGCAAAAATTGAGGCAGTTTGTCAGACTGCACTTTCCACTGAACTGGCAGGTATCGATGCTCAAATTCGCACTGTAGAGCATCTATTAGCCGCTTTGGCGGCGATGGGAGCAGATAATGCTCGAATTGAGGTTGATGGGCCGGAAGTGCCGCTGCTGGACGGCTCGGCTCTGGTTTGGGTAGAGGCGATCGCCCATACCGGCTTAGTTCCTCAAGAATCGAAGCAATACCCCACTTCCTCCTGCGTCCTAGAACAGCCTATTTGGGTGCGTCACGGGGATGCTTTTGCAGCAGCTTTACCCTCAGCCGAAACTCGATTTAGTTACGGAATTGATTTTGAGGAACAGGCGATCGGCAATCAATGGTACAGTTGGTCGCCAGAGGCAGAAAGTTTTGCTAGCGCGATCGCCCCAGCCCGCACTTTTGGACTTGCTCGCCAAGTTGACCAATTGCGACAAGCGGGTTTGATCAAAGGTGGTACCCTAGAGAACGCCTTAGTTTGCGATCGATCCGGCTGGCTCAACCCGCCTTTGAGATTTGCCAACGAGCCGGTGCGCCATAAAATCCTAGACTTAGTAGGCGACCTCAGTCTGCTGGGAACTTTGCCAAAAGCTCACTACTTGGCTTACAAAGCCAGTCACAACCTGCACGTCCAACTCGCCCAAGCCCTGAAATCGGAAGCTCTAGCCACCCTAGATAAAAGTTAGGAAAAAACAGGTGATCTGTTAAGATTGCATCTGCCTTCTGCCTTCTGCCTTCTGCCATACCACACTCAAAAGTCTTCAAGCAATGTCTACGCTGACTGAAGTTAACACCCTCAATACTGCTAATTCTGAATCCGTCCCCACCGAGAACGGTGAAGATTCTCCAGCGGTTAAATCTACTTTTACTCTCGAAGAAATTCAGAAATTATTGCCTCACCGCTATCCTTTTGCACTGGTAGACAAGATTGTTGATTACGTGCCGTCCGAGAGGGCTGTAGGAATTAAAAATGTGACTTTTAACGAACCACATTTTCAAGGGCATTTTCCCGAAAGGCCGATTATGCCAGGAGTATTAATTGTTGAAGCGATGGCTCAAGTTGGCGGTATTGTCCTCGTTCAGTTGCCCGACATCGAGCAAGGATTGTGGATGTTTACGGGAATTGATAAAGTCAAGTTCCGCCGTCAGGTTGTACCGGGCGATCAGTTGCTGATGACTGTAGAATTGCTGTGGGTGAAACGCCGCCGCTTCGCAAAAATCCAGGCTCTCGCTGAAGTAGACGGACAAAAGGTTTGTGAAGGAGAATTGATGTTTTCGATGGTAGATTAAATTGGGGAATTGGTAAGATTTTGCGGGTAATTGTGAGTTGTGATTTTTGAGTTTTGAATTTTACTTGAAACCGCCAAGCGTTGCTAGGAACCAAGCAATCTTAAAATTAAAAAGTTTCCTTCTTCCCTCTTCCCTCTTCTCTCTTCCTTCTTCCTTCTTCTTTCTTTTTTCTTTTTACCCTGAGCGAAGCCGAAGGGCCTTCTTCCTTCTTCCTTCTTCCTTCCCACTTACCAGCAAAAAAACTGACAAATGCTTACTTTGATTCACCCAACTGCTGTGATTCATCCCCGCGCCGAACTGCACCCAACTGTAGAAGTGGGCGCTTATGCTGTAATTGGGGAAAGAGTGAAAATCGGGCCGGAGACTAAGATTGGCGCTCATGCAATTATCGACGGGCTAACAGAAATAGGCGCTGGCAATCAAATTTTCCCCGGTGCTGCGATTGGTTTGGAACCTCAAGATTTGAAATATGAGGGTTCTCCCACTAGGGTAACAATTGGCGACAGCAATGTGATTCGGGAATACGTGACAATTAACCGCGCTACTGGAGCCGGGGAAAGCACCACAATTGGCGATCGTAATCTGTTGATGGCTTATGTTCATGTGGGACACAATTGTGCGATCGCCGATCGAGTAATTATCGCCAATGCTGTAGCCTTAGCCGGACACGTTAAAATCGAGTCTCAAGCCCGCTTGAGCGGTGTTTTGGGGGTTCACCAGTTTGTCCACATCGGCCGCTTGTCTATGGTGGGCGGCTTGAGCAGGATCGATCGAGACGTACCTCCTTATATGCTAGTCGAGGGGAATCCTTCGAGAGTGCGAGCTATCAACAAAATAGGCTTAGAGCGCGCCGGTTTTACCGCAGAAGATTTGCTAGTTTTGAAGAAAACTTTTCGGATTTTATACCGTTCTGGCTACACTCTAAATCAAGCTTTGGAACAGTTGGATTTGTTGCAGGAAAACCCCCATTTGCAGCACCTGCGGAGATTTGTGCAGCAGTCTATAACCAAAGGGCGGCGCGGTTTGATTCCTGGTAAGAAATGAATGAGGTAGAGTAAACCTATGAACTAAGCGACTGTTGCCATATGAATGTATATACTTCAGTCAAATCTACATCCTATAAAACAGAACAAGATGGCTGCATTACGTTCTCAGATGTTAGTTGGGAGCAATTTGAAGCGATAGAAGCAGCTTTTAAAGATGTCAGAGGTGTGAAATTTTTCTATCTCGATCGCACACTGCAAATTATGACTGTCTCGCCCGAACAGGAAATAATCAAAAAAACTCTCTGTATGCTGCTAGAGGCATACATGAGAGCCAGCGGAATTCGATTTTACAAGGGCGGGCCGACTCTGGGTAACAGAGAGTTAGGAGGTAGAAAAGAGCCGGATGATTCTTATGACATAGGAGTCCCAAAAACAATCCCAGATATTGCTATTGAAGTAGTAATTACCAGCGGCGGGATAGACACTCTAGAATTTTACAAAAGATTGGGCGTGCGGGAAGTTTGGTTTTGGCAAAACCACCAGTTATCTCTCTACTGCTTGAGAAGTGAAAATTACGAGCAAGTTACCCGCAGTACATTTCTGCCTGACCTAGATTTAGAATTACTATTGCGCTGTGCTAATATGCCAGATAAATACGATGCTATAACTGAATTATTACAACAAATATCACCGGTTTAAAGTCAGAGTTTAATTAACTAAGATGAAAATTTTTATCAGCACTGGTGAGGTTTCTGGCGATTTGCAAGGAGCTTTGTTAGTTGCAGCCTTAAAACGTCACGCTGTCGCCGCTGGTTTGGAGTTAGAAATAACCGCATTGGGCGGGGGGCGCATGGCGGAAGCTGGGGCTACTCTTTTAGGCGATACTGTGGGCATTGGTTCTATGGGCATTATAGAATCAGTACCCTATATTTTGCCGACTATCAAAGTTCAGCAAAAAGCTAAACAATATCTCAAAAAGTTTCCTCCTGATGCCGTTGTATTGATTGATTATTTGACTCCCAATCTCGGTATTGGTAGTTACATTCGCCGCTGTTTGCCGAATTTGCCTGTGGTTTGGTACATCGCACCTCAAGAATGGGTTTGCTCGATTTCTCCTCGCAATACTGAGCTGATTGTCAATATTGCCGATCGAATTTTGGCGATTTTCCCCGAGGAAGCTAGTTATTATCAGAAAAAAGGAGCTCAAGTGAGTTGGGTTGGTCATCCTTTGGTGGATAGAATGCAATCTGCGCCCAGCCGGGAAGTTGCCCGCAAAACTTTGGGAATTGTGCCGGAACAGGTGTCGATCGCCCTAATTCCCGCTTCTAGACACCAAGAACTCAAGTACCTGATGCCGGTTATATTTGAGGCTGCTCAAATTATTCAAGCTAAATTGCCGCAAGTTCATTTCTGGATTCCGCTTTCTCAAGCAGCTTTCCGCAGCAAAATCGAACAGGCGATCGAGAATTACGGTTTGCGGGCTACTTTGTTAGAAAATCAAACTTTGGAAATTTTGGCTGCTGCCGATCTGGCTATTACTAAATCTGGTACTGTTAATTTAGAGCTGGCTTTGCTCGACGTTCCGCAAGTTGTCGCCTACCGCGTTAGTCGAATTACGGCGATTATTGCTCGCCACGTGCTGAAATTGTCGATTCCTTTTATCTCTCCGCCCAACTTAGTACACATGAAGCCGATCGTCCCTGAGTTGCTGCAAGACGACGCCACAGCAGAAAATATAGTGAACCATGCACTGGAATTGCTGCAAAATCCCGATCGACGCCAGCAAACTTTGGCAGGTTATCGGGAAATGCGCGAAAGTCTCGGAGATGTTGGTGCGTGCGATCGGGCCGCTGCGGAAATAATGAAAAATTTCAGTTGACAGTTGACAGTTGACAGTTGACAGTTGACAGTTGACAGTTGACAGTTGACAGTTGACAGATGAGTGCGACCTCTACCTGGAAGGAAGAGGATTGGAGTAATGAATAGTCTTCTTTTAATTTCTCCCGATCAGGCTTGGGGCTTTAAACCAATTCTTTCTGGTAAAATTAAATACAGCAAATTAAAGCAACTTTGTTATTGAAATGTTATGCCAAGCTATCGGAAAAAGCGACCGATCGCTGTTGATTTATTTGCAGGTGCAGGCGGCATGACCCTGGGCTTTGAACAAGCAGGTTTTGATGTACTTGCATCAGTCGAAATTGACCCTATTCACTGCGCCACACACGAGTTTAATTTCCCGCTGTGTTCTATTTTGTGCAAAGATGTCGCAGAGCTTCGGGGATCGGAAATTCGGAAAAAATCGGCGATCGGGCGGCGCGAGATAGACGTAGTAATCAGCGGTTCGCCCTGTCAAGGATTCTCCATGATGGGCAAGCGCGAGGTGGACGACCCACGAAATTCTTTAATTTTTCACTTTCAGCGCTTAGTTTTGGAGCTAAAACCCAAGTTTTTTGTAATGGAAAATGTAGCGGGAATTGCATCAGGAGAACACAAAGAACTCCTGAATCTTTTAATTAGCTCTTTTCTGAAATGTGGCTATAAAGTAGAAGAAAATTATCAAGTTCTCAACGCTGTTAACTATGGAGTTCCGCAAGCTCGCAAACGATTGTTTTTGATTGGGTGCAGAGCAGGTTATGAGCTACCCAAATACCCTGAAAAAACTACGATACTGCCGAAAATTAAAATTCCTAAACGCTATAAAAAAATTAATTTACCTGCTGTCCCGACAGTTTGGGATGCGATTGGAGATTTGCCGGAAGTGGAAAAGTACAGCGAGTTGCTGCACCGAGATTGGGTAATCGCGGAGTACGGAAAGTGCAGCAGCGATTACGCGAGTTTTTTGCGCGGATTGGATGATTTTGAAAATGATTATGCTTACGATCGCCAGTACGATCGACAAATCCTCTCTTGTAGTTTGCGAACTAAACATTCTCAGGAATGTATGGAAAGGTTTCATGCGGCTAAACACGGCGAAAAAGAGCCGATCAGCCGTTTTTACAAGCTTCACCTCGACGGAGTTTGCAACACTCTCAGGGCTGGAACCGACCGGGCTAGGGGGGCTTATACTTCGCCGAGACCGATTCACCCGATCGCGCCTCGGTGCATTACAGTCAGAGAAGCTGCGCGACTGCATTCCTATCCTGACTGGTTTAGATTTCACGTCACAAAATGGCACGGTTTTCGCCAAGTAGGAAATTCTGTACCGCCGCTACTGGCGAAAGCTGTAGCAGCGCAGATTATTAGCGCTTTGGGCGTGGAAGCAATTAAGCCGAGTCTCAAGTTGACCTGGGGAGATGATTCGTTGCTGCAACTGAATTGGTCGGAAGCAGAACAATATTATCTAAAAAGTTAAGAGTTAGATTAAATTATCTCTAACGGGGAATTGGTGAGTAGTAATTGGGAATTGGAAATTGGTAATTGCTCATAAAAATTCATACGGGATGCGGGAAACTCAGCGGCTTTAGCCCTGAGAGGTAAGCGACACGGGGGACTTCAGT